>NZ_JAWYAJ010000286.1:7482-21442 GCF_034124845.1 Robinsoniella sp. | reverse complement strand
TATACTAAAGTGGTAACTCAAAAAAATGAAGGAAATATATGTTCTGTAGTATCTGCTTGGCCACAGAAGCAAATAAAAGGGGGGATTGGCAGTGAAATATATCGAAAATAACATTAACTACGATAAAGCCAATGATGTTCTTTATTATTCATGCGGGGATAATTCTAATTCCTACGGAGACGAAGACCCTGATAATATAGTGGTTATGAGGGATATGAATACAGACGAAGTTACAGGAGTTACTATATTGGACTTCCTTAAAATGTATAAGCAAAATGACAACAGATTGAAGGATGTTCCGCTAGTATTTGATACAAACGGAATAGCCGAAAGTGTTATGAAGAGACTGTTCTGAAAATGACATAAACGGTTTGACCAGCAAGCAATATAATATTAGTCGGCAGGTTTTTGCGGACTAAAATAGCCTTGGCAATATATTTACCAGGGCTAATTTAAAAAGAGTATAGCCCAGATATGGAGTCTGGGCTATGAGTCATATACAATAGTAATGAATGGAATAAAAAGCCCCCGGTTTCCCAGGGACTCTCTAAGCATATTATATCATCAAAAATGGTTAACGAATTGGTTAACATCATATATATTTTTGTATTGTAATTGGTTATTATAAAATGATGAAAAACCTTGTATTCAAGCCATTTTTAAGTACTATATAAATAAGTATATAGGTATAAAAATGCCTTGCCAAGGTCGAGGCCGCGGGTTCGAGTCCCGTCTCGCGCTCTTTTTATGCCCCGAAATCTGCAGTGTTTATGCGGGTTTGCGGGGTTTTTGCTTTTTCGATGGTTGAGTCCGCTTGAGTCCGTGAAATTATAGATGGTGTGTTCTGCATCATAAACCCCCACTAGCTTGAGTGAGTCCATTCAGATTTGTCAGTGCGTTCTTGATTCTGGAATGCAGGACTTCCTTTTCCTGATTGTTCACAATATAGCCCCAGGTTGTCTTTGTGTCAGAGTGTCCGAGAAATTCCTGAATAATTCTAATTGGTATCCCCTGCATATGCATTTGTGTTGCAACTGTCCGCCGGATATCATGTGCGGACTTCACTGGTGTGATATCTGCCTGATTGCATAGCTTCCGAATTCGGTTGTCAATTTCCCTGATTCTGGTTCTGCCGTATTCATCACAGAAAATAAAATTTCCATCCTTGAAATGATTTTCTTCATTGATTGCTTTTACTTTCTGAAAGATATCTAATTCATATTCGCTAAGTGGAAGAAACCGGTCACCATAAGAACTTTTCTTTTTGGTGTATGGAACGACTACAGAACGCATTTTTCCGGTACTGTCTTCGTCCTGTGTTTCCATCTTGTGGATATGTATTTCAGACGTTTCAAGGTCGATATCATCCCAGGTAAGGGCACACAATTCCCCGATGCGCAGTCCCAGCTTAAACAACAGAGAAATAGCATAGCAGTCCGTATTATCAGGATAAGCCAGAATTTCTTTCCTCAAAGCTTCAAAGAATCGTACCTGTTCATCAGGCAGATACACCCGGCTTACGTCATTTAACTTATTGGCTGGACGGCAGGCATTTTTATTGATCTCTATATCAAGGAAAGGGTTGCTGTCAATGAGGTTTCTTCGTTTACACATTTTCAGCATGTCTTTCAGGATAAACTTCATGTTATTCAGTTCTTTCAGTGTCAGAGAATACTTCTTAACCATTTCATTGAAATATGTTTCCAGCATATCCGTTGTGAGTGTTTTTACAGGGATTTGCACGATTTTATGTTCTTTGTAATACTTATCCCAATGATTCTTATTTCTCCGTATCGTACGGATATTAACGTTCGCATTTGTACGCTTTTCCACCCATTCCGGATATAACATCTCTAAAGAAAGATTATTTTGATAGTAGAATTCATATAATTTATCATACAAACCCTGTTCACTTTTTGCGGAAATCTTTACCCGCTTTCCATCTTTCTTTAGGTAAGTCTGCCATCTTGCATCATTGCCTTTTGGTGCAGTGATTGTATATTCATGGATTTCTAAGACTTTGTTTTTCTTTATCATATTCAGTTGTTGTTTTACCACATCTGTTTTCATTATATCGCTGTTTAGTAAGTCCCGCAACAACTGTTTGTCTGAGAGAGAGCATACAGGCGCAGAATCCATAATAAAGTTTTTCCTGTCCATATATGCCCCCTTTCTGTTTAGTTGCTTATTTCGCCAATAAACGGTTTTAGAATGGATGATCAATATCGGCAAAAACAAAACCGTTATTCTGTAAATCTATAGCATCTTGGAAATGCTTCTTTTCTTTCTCCTGTTCTTCCAGCATTTCCTGTCTGCCAAACAGGTAATCCTCAACAATTCTCTTTTGGCTTTGCTTTAAGGTGGCTTCCTCAATCACGTTTTTCAGGAATTCTTCCCCTAAATTGTCATCTGCCATTTGTATCATTTTAAGTGTTGGAGCCACATAGTTCTCAATCCACTGTTTTTTCTGCTCCAATGTTCTGGGGGCTGGACGCATGGTCAGCTTTAGCTTGTCCATTCCCTCAATAAACCGCTCCCACGGTTGCCATGTCTGCCAGCGTGCCCGGTTTTCATCCGTATCGCTTTTGACTGTCATTCGGATATAGTAATTGATGATTTCTAATCCGATAAAGCAGATGTTCCCTCTTTCCACAAGGCTTCTTACACAGTTTGTCGCCATTTCCTTTCTTAACCGGACTTCGTAGCGGTTCCATGCGCCGTAAGTTTCCAAGGGCATACCTGTTTTTCTGCTTTGTTCATAATTCTTTTCATAGAACACCATGGCACATAAGGATTCTCTCGATCCCAGATTCACGGTACATCCGGCTTTTTCACCGTTAGTAGTCCCTCCATCTATAAATGTCCAGTTCCGAAACTTTGACACGCATTCCTTTTCCTCTACCTTTTGTCCTATTTTTCGGATTGCAAAATAGGGGTTTTTGTCATCAACTGCTATATCCAGTCTGGTGAAACTCCCACCATAGCTTAAGCAGTCCCGGAAGAAATCAAACCAGGTTCTTTTCTGTGCTTTTAAATAAATTTCAAATGACCGGCAGGCAGATCCTGTCATGTAAAGATGATACCCCATTTCCAGATAGTCACCTGGGGGTGTCAGTATTTCTATTCCGCCAAATACCCACTTCCCAGCATAGCGGAAACGTCCTCTGCCCTCATAAGTCATAAGTCCTTGATCAAACTGTAAAATGTATTTCATGATTTTTAGGTGGTTTAGTTCTTTAAATGTCACCTGAACCCAGTCAATGAGTGCATCCAGTTCTTTTTCGTTGTTGTCCATTTTGAATTACTCCTTTATTTTGGCTCCGTAAGGCGGATATATGGCTGGGATGCCCTGCCCGCTTACGGAATTTTTTTGTATTGTCTACCTCCCTATTAGTAAAGGGGAGGTAAGAAGCCGGTTCGTTCGTCCTGGCGGACTTGCTCACGCAGGCAGGGCACCGCCCTATGCTGCCGCCTGGGCTTATGCTCCGCAGCCCAGCGGGCGGCACCCTGCCTGCCAGATAGCCGCCCGACTGCTTAAATCACTTATTTCTGCCCCATGCTTCGGTCAATGGCTGGTTTGCCGGGGGCATCCGATATAATCGTTTTTGCCGTACACCGGAGGATTACCTGAGCAAAAGAACCGCCTGAGTTTCTGGCATATGGATCAATGACAACGCCCTGCATCAGGACTTTTTCATTGAACTTAAGCTGATCGACTGCTGTGCTTAAGGGAACTGTTACCTCGATTTGCCCTTGTAATTCAGAGGATGCAAGCCTGCATACATAGCTTTCGTTTACCTCTGTGCGTTTGTTGGTTGTAGGATCAAATTTCTTTTTCTCTGTGAAGCCTAAAAAGTAAGTATCTCCAAAGGTTGCTTTAATGTCTGGTATAATCTTCATTTTGAACGCTCCTTTTCTTTTCGTTTTTTATTTTGTTATTTACGGGTTGCTGAAATATTCATTCAAGCTTGAATAGAACGTATGTTTGTGGTAAAATACACCACAAGTGCCATGTTTTTGATCAAATAAATTTTCAAGTGCCAATATCTCTTTGTGAATTTCGAAATTCTATTTATATCTTACCGTATGGCAGTCGCTGGGAACAGGGCGGAGACAGGGTAAAAACAGGGTGAAATTTTTAAGATAAAATTAAAGGGGGGAATTATATGAGAGACAGATTTGATTTTTGTTCCATTGCAAAAATTCTATTGGAAAACCGCACAGCTGGTAATTTAAGCGGGGTAGAATACTTTCGCAGGATTTTTGATTATGCTTTTTCACAGGAGAAAATTATAATTCCGGAACCAATAGAGACGGATATCCGTAAGATCGTCAAAGGGCAGCTGCCTATACCAAAAAAGATTGTAGATTTTTATCAGGATGATCAGCATTTTTCATATTTAAAAGAAGATGTTTCCTATCTATTAGCTGATATTTTTGATCTTCCATTGACAGTAAAAAGGCTTTGCGACCTTCTGATGGAGGATGATACGATATCCTGGGAAAAGCGTCAGGCAATTGCAGCACAGAAAGAAGATACGGCACAGTTCCTTGCCGAGTGCATCAGGGCGGGGACACTCCGTAGGGCAGACACAAAAAGCAAAGGTGATGCCAAAGACCATATTGTATTATCTGATTATTTAGAAAATTATCATTACCCGAAGGGCAGCAAAGTGTTTTTTGGACGCGATACTGAGGTTCTTGCCATCCATGAACGATTAAAAGAGGAATCTTGTTTATTTTTACAGGGGATTGGCGGAATCGGGAAATCGGAACTTGCAAAATATTATGGCAGTGCGTATAAAAAAGAATATGATCATGTTCTTTATCTTTACTATGAGGAAGACCTGTACCAGGCGATCTGCCAACTGTCATTCATAGATGACACACCGGATATGAGCGAACGTGACCTGTTTGAATCCCATTACCGCCTGTTTCAGCGTTTGGGAGAGCATACACTGGTCATATTGGATAACTTTAACCAGCTTCCGGAAGAAGACGAATTATTGCAGGAGTTTGCATCACTTTCCTTTCGCCTCCTCGTCACAACAAGCAGCATGACGGATGATTTCCCTTGCTATCCGGTAAAAGAGATTGCGTCAATGGAAGCGTTACAGAAAATATTCTTTTCCTACATACCAGAAGAAAAGCAAAAGCCGGATATCGCCTGTGCGATCATTGAAGAGGTTTACCGGCATACACTTACCATTGAGATGGCAGCAAAGACCATGAAAGCGACTGATTTAGAACCGGAAGAACTGTTAGAAGCATTAAAAAATGATCATCTGTATATTTCCAGTCCCAATAGAGTAAGAATCCAGAAAGATGAGCGGATCAAAACTGCAACACCGAAAGAACATTTAGCCCGGTTATTCCAGTTACAGCATTTATCTAATCAGAATCAGGTTATCTTACAGCATTTACGATTAATGCCAGCATCTGGTATCCCGAAACGGTTATTTGGCAAATGGATGTTATTGGAAGACTTTAACGGCATCAACAAATTGATTGATTATGGGTGGATTCAGGAAGATGAACATACGAATCGACTATCTATACATCCGTTTCTGCATGGAGTGCTTGGAATATTTGGTGTCCCCTCCCTTAAGAAATGCCAGTCGTTTATCCGGGAGTTAAGAGAAGCTTATAAATCGGATGACGTATTGTATTCTGATCTGCTAAGCATGAGCAAGAGTATTTTTAAGACGCTGGACATAGATGATAACAATTTGGGATTTTACTTATTTGAAGTGATACTGGACTACCTGGAAAAGCATCTGTACTATCGTACCATGAGTGATGTATTGGACAGGATGAAAGAAACATTGACTTTCGATACCAAACATTGCAGGGAAGGAGCCATTTATGAATATCACAGAGGGCAGGTCGCGTGGTGGTATGAAAATACGGATAATTGTATCAGGCATTTTAAATCCGGTATTTCTTTGCTTACGCCTGCTGACAGTAACAATTTTAAGCTAGTGATTGAGATGCAGAGCCGCCTTTCTATGTGCTATTTAAGTGCATTCAAATTTGATGAGTACTTAGAATGTACGAAGACCATTGTAAATCTAAGAAAAGAATTTGGTTCTGCTGAACTTCTGGAAGATGAATTTGAACGTCTAAATCTAAGGCTTGCCACCGCTATGAAAGAATGTGAAGCGGGAAATTTTGACTTAGATGCTCTTTTCGAAACAACTGAATTTCAGGATTTTAGCCAAAAAACACGTGAATTGTGCACGCAAACGGTTTCCAAAAATGAAGTCCTGGCAGATTTTGAAAAGATAGTGCCTGAAGAGATGCCAGATGAAATTAGTTTTCTCTTTCAAGGATTAAAAGAGGAAGTACAGTTAGCCATGTTTGCAAAACAGGAGGAGCTTTCGATCCCGGAATTTTTTGGGGATATAATCGAATCGGCTGTAAAGCTGTCTGACAAATATCAGGAGGAAATTAAGCAACTAAAACCTTAATTCTCTGATAGGAGCATAGAATAAGCAGGAGTACCTTATAAAGGACGAAGCATGCCAGTAACTGGTATATCCTTGATAAGATACTCCTGATTCACTAGAATCATTTTAATTTAATGATCTGAATAGTTTCAATGTTTCATTCATTTGTTTGTGCACTGGAAATATCATTGTGCAAGTTAGACCACATATCATAAGCTAATAAAATACCAGCTTGAAATCCAATTTCCATATATACTTGTTCATTTTCGCTTACTAACTGATTAATGGCAGTATATAAAATAGAATCTTTGTCGTTATCATATGTAGAAAGAATATCTTCACAACGCTGATAAGCATTTTTAAGCCTTATTTGATAGTCTGTATTTCCATCTTCCCTAGGCATTGCTCCAGCTCCGGTAAGTAAAAAGCTTGTTATTTCATTGAGGGTTGAACGCTCAAAAATTTCCGCTATATATGACATTTTTATCTCCTTTTTCGGTAAGAGTATTGATTGTTGTATACTGCTATACACAGAATTACCTTTAAGTTGCAAATTTTTAAAAAATGATTCGTTATTTGGTATATCGTCCATATAGTCTCTCCTTAATTTATTTTTAAATGCTTATACCTATAAGCTATTATATCTTGTTTTTCTGATAAAATCAAGTAAATAGCTTATAGTTATAAGCAAAATATGGGGAGGATGTCATGAAGTTGTTAAATAATGAAATATTTGGGCGGAATTTACAGCAAATCCGTATATCTCGGAATTTAACTCAGGAAGAAACCATTGCTAAACTTCAAACGTTGGGGTCGCCATTAAGTCGGAGTACATATTCACTGATTGAGTTGGGACGAGGGAATATCTTCATAAGTGATTTAGTAGGCTTACAGCAGGTATTTGGAGTAGATTATATAGAGTTTTTCAAGGGGATATCTACAGAGAGATAGTACTTTTATTAGATGACATACTTTTCGTTTATTTAGTAGTAATGAGAACTAGGAGGATATTATGGGAAGTGTTAATAAAATATTACAAGAAGAACTAGAAAAACAAGTATCAGATTCACGGAAAGAGATACGTACCGATAGAATGGATATGTCTTTTGGTGAAATTATGAACATGTACGAAGAAAATGAATTGATTATTTCACCTGAATTTCAAAGGGCTTTCAGATGGAGTGAAGAAACGCAAACTAGATTTATTGAATCCATACTATTAGGCATACCCATTCCACCTATTTTTGTAGCCGAGACAAAGAAAAATGTGTGGGAATTAGTAGATGGATTGCAACGTTTATCTACAGTATTGTCTTTTTTCGGAAAACTAAGAGATGAAAAGAAAAACAATTTAATTCTTTGTGAATCACCTATATTAAATAAATTAGTTGGATTTAGCATAGATACCTTACAATTAAATCTGAAATTATTATTAAAACGAGCTGTTTGTCGTGTTGAGATAATACGATATGATAGCCAATATGATATGCGTTATGAACTATTCAATAGATTAAATACAGGTGGTGTGAAACTAAGCGAACAAGAGATTAGAAATTGTATTTTTAGACCATATGATAATAAATTTAATATGTTTATACAAGAATTGTCTAAAATTAGTAAATTTACAAGTATAATACATATACGAAAAGAACAAGAAGAACAAATGTATGCACAAGAATTAGTTCTTAGATATTTTACTTTAAAAAATTTTGGTACTACTTTTGTAAATAATATACAAAAACATATGGATGATTATATGCTGAGAATAAGTAAAGGTGAATTAAAGTTTGATTACAAAGTGGAAAAGGATTTATTTGTTCATTTATGTAGTAAGTTAGAAAATTTAAAAGTTAATGTTTTTAAACTATCAACTTTAAATTTTTCGACAAGTGTTTATGACTCAGTAATGGTTAATATGTCAAAAAATTTTGAGGTTATTGAAAGAATGGATAACGATGAGCTAATAAGAAGAATTAATGAAATGAAAAATGATAAGGAGTTTAAGAAAAATACTGGAGCTTCTAGTAGTAGCAAATCAAGGATTGATAATAAAATTGAGATTGCTGAAAAATTTTTATATGGTGAATAGGAATAAATTATGGATACCAGAGAAGAAAGAATAATCAATGAACTTGAAGCTGAGAGGGATTGGAGAATCAAAGAGTTAAAAAACATAAAATTATTATTTAGGGATATAGATTTTAATTTGCAAAATGATGAATATAATAATATTTATTTGAAGATGACATTACCAATGATATATGCACATTGGGAGGGTTATGTTGTAGAGTCATACAGATTAATATTTGAATTTATTAATAGGATAAATTTATCATCCAATGAAGTGACATATAAGATTTTGACCTATGCAAATAATAAAAGTTACAATTCTTTAAAAGGAAAACATAGTTTCGAGCAAAAATGTAAATTTACTGAAAATTTTTTATCAGTCATGAAAAGTAATATAAAAATAAGCGGAAAAATTGATACTAAGTCAAATTTGAAATTTGAGGTGTTTATTGCATTGCTTAATATATTCAATATAGATGTAAGTAATTTTAATGAATTTAAGTTTGAATTGGATAAACTTGTTAATATTAGAAATTCTATTGCACATGGAGAAAATAGTTATATTTTATCCTATAATGATATTGAAAGGTATATTGAGTTTGTTACTAAATTAATGGATAGATTATTAATTGAGGAAGCAAAATTTATTGAAGAAAAAGGATTTAAAATAGTAGCCAATTAAATTTACGAGTATTATTTTTGGGTAATACATTGGCAGTTAATGCGGTAGCTTCTTTGTAAAAAAATCATCCTGTTTCGGAAGAGAAAAAAATTATCTTTCAGAAATGGCAAAAGCCTAACTTGAAAATTTGATAAATTACAGAAGATTGAGTTCTTAGCCTAGCGGGAAAACTACCTTTCTCGTAATTTCCGTTTTTTTTTGCACTTTTTATCATTGAGTCCGTCATTGAGTCCGTAAAAAATAGATGTGGCAAAACGTCCCTTTCTATCAGTGTTTTTTAACTACTGTATTATTCGAGTCCCGTCTCGCGCTCTTTTTATGCCCCGAAATCTGCAGTGTTTATGCGGGTTTGCGGGGTTTTTGCTTTTACGGATCAGTTTTTTGTCAAAAGTTTAGCGTGTCTGGTATTTAATAAGGTAATTTCAATGATTCGAGATGGTTCCATACTTAAATCTAATATTCGTCCAACCCCTTCGTTTATTATTTCTTTCAACAAGAATATAAGCTTTTTTACCTTTAGGGCAAATCTGTATAGGTTTTAACTAGTGTAACCCGCAAAGATCAGATCCCCCTAAAATACAATCAGTGACAACAGAAATAAAATATATTATAATGTCATTAATCCAGATCATGGCAGGTAGTGGATAAGAAAATAGTATATTCGTGGATGGGAGTAGTAATGAGATCGTTGCGGCGTTTGAGAATGCCGAAGGAAGGTAACGTCTAAGGCTGGGCTGTAGAGTGATGGCAGCGAATGTTGATAATATAATGTATAACTGTAAAGTTACAGTAATATAAAGGGTATTAAGGTAAGAAGCTGGGAAAATTGGGATGTTTTATAATGAGATTTAAGGGAATGTATAAATTTGAAAGATAAAGGCAGCCGCAATACAGTAGGGTGTTAGATTCATTAGAATATCCCCGGTGTATGGAAGCTGCCTTTATGTATCTATTATTTATAATCATATTCTATTAAATATATATATTAAGTATGCTATGCGCTTCTTTCAAATTTCTCCAGTATTTGTTGTATTGCACATTCTGTTTCTTTGTTATGGGGATTTTGCGCGATGTCATCATTAAAGAAGTCAGGTACTAATTCAATAAAACGGGAAAGTTCCAATGCACTGGAAGTCTGTAAATAATGATAATAAAAACTGGTATCTGTCATAGTGGCTAAATCTGTTAGATTTCTTGCTAAAACATGGTTATCCATCGTTAGTTGTTATCCTCCTTATATTTATATTGATAAATACTACTTTATACTATTTTATACGAATAGTCAATATTATATCGCAGATAATGCTATATTAGGAGATGAGGTGGTATGCAATGGGAGAAATGAAACCTTTAAAAGCAAAAGTAAGTATTACACTGGACGAAGATATCATAGAAGAGTTAAAGCAGTTAGCTGAAAAAGAAGACCGTTCTTTAAGTCAGTTTATCAATCGCATACTAAAAGGATATCTGAAAGGTGAAGAAAAAATCAAAGATAAGGAAATTTAATATTTCTTAGAGTGTGATACACGAAAAGGGAACATTCAGAACGTTGGAATGTTCCTTTTTTAACCCAGAAAGTACCATTGCCTAGAATGGTCATCTATGCTAATATATATTTTGTAACACAAATGTAATATAAATGTAACAAAATAGAAAGCGAGGTAGTAACATGTTATCAGCATTATTAGCAACCGCTATTATTGGAGCACCGGTAATGGATGTAGATGCCGGGAAATTAAATGCGGCTCTGGAACAGGCAAAGGCAAATGGATGTGCAATCGTACAGCAGATAGATATATCCAACAGTGACATTAAAACGGAGTTGGAAAAGCTGGGAATTAATATTTCTGAAATAATTAATTGCCCTGATATTAATAAACCGGAAACAGAGGCACCAGAGACAAATGCCCCTGAAACAGAGGCACCAGAGACAGAAGCGCCGGAAACAAATGCACCGGAGACCAATGCACCGGAGACCAATGCGCCGGAAACAGAAGTACCGGAAACGAACGCACCGGAGACCAATGCGCCAGAGACAAACGCACCGGAAACAAACGCGCCGGAAACGAACGCGCCGGATACAGACGGCAGCCAGGATGTCAGTGCAGCTAAAAAGGTTGCGGATCTGGTAAATCAGGAACGTGCGAAAGCAGGACTTGCTCCATTAGAAATAAAAGTAAACCTGCAGGCAGCAGCTCAGGTACGTGCGAAAGAAATTGAAAAATCATTTTCCCACACCAGACCGAACGGCAGCAGCTTTAGTACCGTTTTAGCTGAAAATGGCGTTGACTACAGAGGATCAGGTGAAAATATTGCCTGGGGACAGAGAAGCCCGGAAGAAGTAATGAACGGCTGGATGAATTCAGAAGGACACCGTGCGAATATCTTAAATAAAAACTTTAAATATATTGGTGTAGGTTATCATGTAAATAGTAACGGTACAGGATACTGGACACAGTTATTCACTTATTAAATCTTTAATTTCACAGAACCCCTCTTATTAACATATTGACATAGACAGAACCCCTGAAATACCCGTAAAATGCTCTTACCAACCAAAGAGTCTTTTACGGGTATTTTTATTAATATGGAATTATGCGGCATCAGCCAGGACTTTAAGTTTTATAACGTTGATCAGATTGATTAAAAAAGTAAATATTTTATCAAATGCAATGCTGAACAGGGTGCCAAATAAATTATTTATAATTCTTAGCAAAATAGCATTAAGTAAACCAAACTGAGGAACTACGATAGAAATAGCACCAAAGCAGTTAAATGCACTCTGCCATTTATAGGAACTGCATAATCCAAGTACCAGACCGCCAAATATCCCGATAAAAGGAATCAAAGAGTCGGGCATAAAGTAATAAACCACGCCAAAGGCAATGCTGCCGATGATGACAAAAGGTGCCCGTCTGCAGGCGCGGAATGTCAGATCATGGGTAAATGGCTGTAACAGAGACATACAGGCGATTCCCACCCAGATGGGGCGTGAAAAATGCAGGACTTCAGCCAAAAACAAGGAGAGTGAAATTCCCAAAGCCATTTTTAACTGCCATTGTGTACGCAGAGTTCCCGGATTAAATTCTTTAAATAAGTCCTTAAATGTACGTCGGTAAGTAATTTTATAGTGCTTGTGGTAGAAAACAGCAGCTACGATAATACCGCCGAATAATAGTCCTGCGATCCTTTTTATATAGACATCCCCTGTCACCTCATATCCCATCAGCAAAAGGTATCCAAGAACGATTGTGGAGTGGTTAGACATAATAATATTATGGCAGGATAAAACCAGAAGGGTTAAAATGCAAAACAGATTTATGATAAAACCGGCGGCTGGAGATACCAGCGAAGCTAATTGAGGGCCTATAGCCAGAATGAGAAATGATACAATTAAGGTAAAAGCTGCATGGCTGGACTTAATACCCAGATCTGCTTTTTCAAAAACCATTACGGCAATTACGGTAATGACACCTACAATACTGTTTTCAGAACCGAACAGTGCGGTAAACAGCAGGACTACGGCCATGCAGAATAAAACTGTGGATACAATTTTCAACCCATATGCAAAGGAATATTTCATTTTGCCTTTTTTATCCCGGGTTTCTTTAATTAATGATTTTACTTTAGCGGTATCCATACGCATCACGTGGTATATATTCATAATTATAACTCCTTTCGAACCAGAGACAGCAACTGAAAATTGCCTTCCGGATTATGATTTAGAATTTTGCAGACAAAACCTCTAGATGGTTAACTACTATTACCATATCATGGAATAAAAATTTGTCAACCACGTGAAATTCTTAAGAAAATATGAAATTTATGGAAATTTTGAAAAGTGAAAAGGCGTAATTCATTAGAATTAAAGAAAAATCAATACAGAGCAGCATTTGAAACTGCAGTGTATTGATTTTACAGAAACACATATGTGCAAACGTAATACTACCAAAACGGTTCTTCTTGCAAACGTAATACTACCTAGCTGTTCTTCCATTTTCTGCACTGCTCAATGCGCAGGCCGTTATCCCCCTGATGCTCATCATAGGCAAACTGGTTCAGAGGGTCACATGGAAAATCATCACAGGTGCCGCAATGCTCCTGCTTCCTGGATTCACAGCAGTCTTTTACAGGGCAGGCATCCCCCCAGAAAGGCTTTTGGATATGTATGCATCCCGAACAGACCCCGTCAGCTTTAAAGGAACAGGCAGAGCATAGTATCCCGCATCTTGATTCAATCATACTTATTTTCTCCTTACGTATCGTAGATTCTTCTAAGTACAGCATTGTAAAATTTGGGTGATAGCAGTGATTATATCGCCGTATTTTCAGCGTGCAGTACTAAATAATATTATAACAGGAGAAACAAGACAACTGTATGTCATGTTTCGGAATAGGCGGTATACATTTTTTTAACAATACTGTAAATTTCATCACGTATAGGAACGGGTTCTATCACTTTAGCCAGATTGCCAAAGCTTAAAATCCAGCTCACCAGGTTTTCTTTGCTGGCAAAGCCAAACCGGAAGGAGAGGCGTCCATCGTCTGCAACGGTATAACAGTCTATGCCATATTCTTCAATGAGCCTCCATTTTGCGGAGGGATGAAACAGGGCGTGAACCTGGTAATGATCCGGAAAGACATTTTCAATGTCTCCGTCGTACTCTGGAAGCGTCCTTGGAAGAAAAACGTTATCCTCAACGGTAAGATTCCAAAGGCGGTTCAGCTTGAAGAGCCGCATATCTTCTTTTTGGCGGCA
>NZ_JAWYAJ010000286.1:0-7472 GCF_034124845.1 Robinsoniella sp. | reverse complement strand
GGCTGCAATAGCCCCATACATACCAGGAGGTCCATTGAAATACAATCAGATAAGGTTCCAGAACGCGTTTGCTTTCACCGCTGTTTGCATAGTACTGAAAAGAAATGAGCCTGGATTCATCGATGGCTGTTTGAATCATTTCTATTTTGGGAGCCAGAGATCCTTTGTAGTAAGACGCCAGGTTGACCAGAATATGGTCAGTGGATGAATATACTGAGCGGTTTTTCACAGACAATTTATCTATGAGCCGGCTGTATTTTTTCGTGCCGGATATACTGTCCAGTCCCTTTAAACCAGTCAGGATCGACTGGAGTTCATGGGAGGTGAGCAGGGTTTTATCAATCTTGTAGCCTTCTGCAATAGAAATACCGCCATTCGTGCCCTGGGTAGTGACCAGTGGAATGCCTGCCTTACAGATATCCTCAACATCCCGGTTAATGGTACGCCTGGATACTTCAAATTTTTCAGCCAGATATGGTGCGGTAACTTTTTCATTTTGGAGCAGAATGGATAAGATACCGATTAGCCTGTCTATTTTCATACTGCTACCTCGTGGATTCTAATAGCCCATGGCTGCCTTTACGGTTTCCATCTGTTCTTTGGATGTGAGCTTTTCCAACAGGGCAAATGCTACCGGGGCAGCAGTCTGAGGGCAGTAAGATGTAATGACATTCCGGTCAATTACGACAGGATCATTTACGATTTCCACATCGAATTGTGCCAGTTGTTCCTGGCGGTAACCGCCGCGAAGGTGGTAGGTCGTTCCCTTTCTCCCTTTTAGGATACCGCTTTTACCAAGTGGAAGTGCAGCAACGCAGATAGAAGCGATTGGCTTTTCTTTTTCATCAAAGTAGCGGATTAAGTCTAATATTTTGTCGTCGTATGCTTCCTCATAAAATCCAAATTCTTCAAATCCCCCGGGAATGGCAAGGGCATCGTAATCATCGGGATTTATTTCGTCAATCAGCATATCCGCGATTACCGGGACACCGAACGTACTTATAACTTCTTTCTGAAATCCGCAGGTTGTGACTGTGACATCGCATCCATAATCATTGCGTGCCCATCCTAAAACGTCTATAAATACGCTGAATTCCATCGTTTCAAAGCCTTTTGCTAAAAAAAGTAAAGTTTTCATAGAGCCTCCTAAAATTATATTTTGTTCATTATACGATAGCGGAACGGGAATTGCAATTGTATTTTCCGGGTGCTGAGAGAATGCTGTGTAAAAGAGAGGGAACTTATAGTATAATTATAAATGACATGTAAATGTGGTAAGTAATGAAGGTAATAGCGAAAATCAGTAATATGGGAAAATAGCAAAGATAATAGAGAAAATAAGTAACATGGGAAAATAGCAAAGAAAATAGCAAAGATAATAGCAAAGGTAATGTAGAAGATAAGCAACAGATGAATGTAAATAAAAGGAGAGTCTGATGAAAGGAATATTAATAATAGAAGATGATGAAATGCTTAACGCGGGCTTGTGCTACAATCTTCAGATGGAAGGATATGAGGCAGTTCCGGCATTTGATGCGGGAGGGGCATGGAAGCTTGTTAATGAGAGAGAATTCGCCCTTGTGCTGATGGATGTAAACCTGCCTGATGAGGATGGTTTTACCCTTGGCAGGAGGATAAGGGAGAAGAGCAGTGTGCCGATCATTTTTCTGACGGCAAATGATATGGATGAAGATATGATAAAAGGATTTGAGGCGGGAGCGGACGATTATATAACGAAACCATTTAATATTAAAGTTGTCCTGCAGAGAATCCAGGCAATATTAAGAAGATGTGAGGGGCCGAAATCATCGGTTCTTAACTGCGGCAATCTAGAGATTCATTTTGACCGGCAGACTGTTTTAAAGCAGGGCACGCCCCTGGTTCTGACTCCTACGGAATTTAAGCTGTTGTCCAAATTCTGCAGCAACCAGACCCAGGTGCTGACAAGGCAGATTCTTCTGGAAGATCTGTGGGACGCGGATGGAAATTTTGTGGATGAACATACGCTTACCATCAACATCAGCCGCTTAAGGTCAAAGATATCCGATGATAAATATTCCTACATAAAAACCATTTATGGAGTGGGATATCAGTGGATAGTAGAAGAAACCGAGAATCGGATATCCCACCGCTTGCAGAGGGATATCTGACGCTTGCGGCAGTCGCCAAATGAACCACTGATGCGATGTTTGGCACTGCCCGGGGAAATTGACAGTAAATCAGAGAAGATAAGGGAGATAATCAAATGAGTGCACAGAATTGGATGATCTTATATATTCTTACGGTGCTTTGTCTGGGCGTGGGAATGATCTTAATGTTTCTGGCAATGAGAAGAAGATTTGTAAATTTTACCGATCAGATCTATGAAAGCATTGAATGCATCTTAAAGGGAGAAGGAGTGGGCGGGTTTGAGCTGGATGAGGATACCCTTTGTTCCAAGATCCAAACGATGCTGAAACGGCTCTATGACATTACCTGTGCCTCGGTGGAGGAGAACAGGAATCAGAAGAAGGCAGTCCAGGAAATGGTTTCGGATATTTCCCATCAGTTAAAAACGCCTATTTCTAATATTACCATGTATTCCGATACTATTTTAAATCATGAGTTAGACCGGGAGGAAGAGCACCGGTTTCTAAAGGTCATGCAGGATCAGATCGAGAAATTAGATTTCCTGGTACGTTCGCTGATGAAAATGTCCAGACTGGAAAATAACATGATTGTGCTGAAAAAGGAAAAAGCATTGCTGCTGGACTGTGTCATGGAGGTTGTGGACAGTATTGAACTGGCGGCAAAGAAAAAAGAGATCTCCATTGAAATACAGGCAGATGAAAAGGCAATGGCTGCTTTTGACCGGAAATGGACCACGGAGGCATTATTTAACATTCTTGACAATGCGGTGAAATATACGCCGGAAAAAGGCAGAATCCGGATTAGCGTAGAGGAATCCGAAATGTTTTCGAAGATTGTAGTGGAAGATACGGGGATTGGAATTGAACTGAATCATATCAATGATATTTTTAAACGGTTTTACCGTGAGCCTAAAGTGCATAAAAAACCGGGAATAGGGATTGGACTGTATTTATCCAGGCAGATTATAACCAGCCAGAATGGATTTATCAAAGTGAGATCTAAATTGGGGGAAGGCAGCAGCTTTGGAGTGTATCTGACGAAAGAGAAGGAATAGTTTCAAAATTGAAACTATTTCTTTTTGTATTGAGAGGGTTTTGAAACAATCCACTGTTAAGATTATATTATCCAGACAGGGAACGGATGTATGAAACGGAACCGGAATGGAAAATTATTATGGATGAATGAAGCGGAGGATAAAAAGTATGACAATATTAGAAACAAAGAATCTTACAAAATATTATGGAGAAGAACCCAATGTGGTACGGGCGCTGGATGGGGTGAATTTAAAAATAGAAGAAGGGGCTTTTGCAGCCGTAGTTGGTACTTCCGGAAGCGGAAAATCTACTCTTTTGCATATGCTGGGAGGTCTTGACAAACCAACAAGCGGCAGCGTCATTGTAGCGGAAAAAGATTTGTCCCAGATGAATGATGAAAAGCTGACGGTATTTCGCAGAAGAAGAATCGGGTTTGTTTTCCAGAATTATAATCTGGTTCCCATCCTGAATGTATATGAAAATATTATTCTTCCGATACAGCTGGACGGAAATAAAACGGATGAGGAGTATGTTGAGAAAGTAGTGAAGATGCTGGGGCTGGAAGAAAAACTCATGAATATGCCGAATATGCTGTCTGGCGGGCAGCAGCAGAGAGTTGCAATTGCCCGGGCATTGGCGACAAAACCTGCTATTATACTTGCGGATGAACCTACGGGTAACCTGGACAGTAAAACAAGTGCAGATGTACTGGGACTGTTAAAATTAACAAGCAGCCAATTTCACCAGACGGTTGTAATGATCACTCATAATGAGGAAATTGCCCAGATGGCAGATGTAACTATACGTATTGAAGATGGTAAAGTTGCAGAAGGCAGGTGGTAAGCATGAAGCTGGAAAAGAACAACAATGGAAAATACATCTGGAATCTGGCTGTAAGCAGTATAAAAAATAACCGGATGCGCAATATTTTTATCATACTCACAATTGTTTTGTCTGCCACCTTGCTTTCGGGAATGCTGTCTTTTATTACCGCATATTTTACAAGCCAGGAGCGGGCTGTGGATAAAATGCAGCATGTGATTTATAAAGACCTGAATTCGGAGCAGATTGATGCATTAAACAACAACGAAAATATTGAGTATCTTGCACTTAATAAATTTGGCAAGGTAATATCGAAAGATGATTATTCCTTTTACCCGGTTTATTTTCCGGAAGAACAAGGCCCTATTAAACAGGCAACTGTTATAGAAGGAACCTTTCCCCAGGAGTTAAACGAAGCAGCAGTTTTTTCGGGGTTCTTAAAAGCCCTTGGAAAAGAATGCCGTCTGGGTGAGACTTTTGATATTACTTTTCTGGATGGAAGCACAGAGACATTTACGGTAAGCGGGATTCTGGATGGAAATCCGAATAACAAAATGTATCCGTTTGCAGTCTCAAAGCTGTATGCAGATCAGGGTGGCAGCATGAAAGAAATCAATTATGACGCCCTTGTGAAAATAAAAGATGCAAAATTCCTGACCAGTGAAGAATTTAAACGGATGGCTGTGGACATAGCCTCGGCATGTAAAATTGAAAGACAAAATGTCAGTGATAATACTTATTTTGCAGATACCCTGATGGGTGCTAAGAAATTACAGATCATGGGAACGGCTGCAGGAATTGCAATGGGGCTTATTTTTGTCAGTATCCTTGTTATTTACAGTGTTTTTTATATCTCTGTGGTTGGAAGAATCCGTCAGTTCGGACAGCTCCGTACCATTGGCATGACAAAAAAACAAATTCGGAATATGGTTACCAGGGAAGGCTGGATATTAAGCGCCTTTGCAATTCCCCCAGGGATCGTCATTGGAGTCATCGGAGGAATTTTGCTAAAGCCGGATGGGTTCAGCTGGACGAATACTGGGGTAACAGTGCTAATGACAGTTGTAATCGAACTGTTTACGGTTTTATGCTCCATACGGCGTCCGGCGAAAATGGCAGCAGCAGTTTCCCCAATTGAAGCCTCCAGATTTAATGCATATGACGGAAAAATCCGAAAGGGTAACACTAGCAAATTAGCAAGAAAGATCACGCCCCTCTCCATGGCGAAGATGGGATTTGCCAGAAACCGTAAGAAGTCAACGCTGACGATGGTCTCTATGGGAGTAGGCGGAATCCTGTTTATGACAGCTTCCATCTATCTGAATTCTTTCAGCCAGGAGGGATATTCCAGGCAGAGTGAGTTTTCCATCGGTGAATATTTGATTTCTTTCTCCGGCAATGCAACCCAGACCCTGGAACATGACTATAGTGACCTGCAGCTGGATAACCCCATCAATGACAGCCTGATTGACCGGATCGAACAGATTGACGGTGTCAAAAAAGTATATGTAAACCAAAAAGCGCGGGTACACTATTTAATGAATGGGCAGTCTGCGGTGGACGGTATTATGACTTTTAGCAAGTCTGATGTGAAAGAGATGCAGTCCGAAATCAAAGAAGGCACCCTGGATTATGACCGAATGACGGAGAATAATGAGATACTGGTACAGAATAATGCCCTGTTAAAAGAAATCTTCGGAGCGAATCTAAAGCTTGGCGAGAAGCTGGAGCTTACTTTTTTCAATGGAAACACAGTCAAAGAAACATTTACGGCAAGTGCGTTTATGGGGGCGGATTATAATAAAAATATGGATAGTTCTATTATCTGGATGACAGAGGATTCCATGCGCAGCATTATGGGGGATATAAATCTGAATTATGCATTAATTGTTTCTACGGACCAGACAAAGGAAGCAGAGATTACGGCGGCATTGGCAAAAATTGTTGATGGGGATCAGAGAATCGCAATGGACACCCTGCAGGAAAGAATGGATGCGGATGAGTTAAGCTATACAAGATTAAGCGGTATGCTGCTGGGAATCTGCTGCTTCATCATTGCATTCAGCCTGATCAATCTGGTAAATACGTTAATTACGAATATCGTTACCAGAAAACAGGAATTTGCGGTACTCCAGTCTATTGGTATGACAGAACGACAGTTATCCAGAATGATTCAGTATGAGGGATTTCTGCTGGCAGCTGTAAATTTAGTGATTACCCTGGTAGTGGGAACGGGTGCAGGAATTCTGATTATCAAAATTATGGATCAGATTGGTGTAAACTATATGCATTTCAAATTCCCGATCTGGTATTTCCTGGGCTATGGAGTGTTCATCATCTTAATACCGGTACTGGTATCCACAGCTGCCATCAGTATCTTCCGAAAACAGCCGGTAGTGGAAAGAATCAGAGAAACGGAAGGATAAGCAATCCATTGAATACAAATAGCGGTTGTGTTATGATAACAAAAAAAGTATTTCAGCCAGATGTGCAGTTTCCATAATGGCTGGAATACCGTTATCAGGAGGTATAAAGCGAAAATGTACAGAGAATCAGCCAGGGAATTGTTATCGTTTATTGACCGGAGTCCAAGCTGCTACCATGTGGTTTCTAATATAAAGGAGATACTGGCAGCAGACGGATTTGAAGAATTACATGAGGGAAGACCGTGGAAACTGGAGGCAGGAAGAAATTATTTTGTATCCAGAAACGGTTCTTCTCTTATTGCATTTAAGCTGCCGGATAGAGCGTTTACCGGATTTCAGATTATATCCAGCCACAGTGATTCCCCTTCCTTTAAGGTAAAAGAAAATCCAGAAATGGTAACAGAAAAGTATGTGAAATTAAATGTTGAAAAATACGGAGGCATGATCTGTTCGCCATGGTTTGACAGACCGCTGTCCGTTGCAGGAAGAGTTTTGGTAAAAGAAAAGGAAAGGATCTGCACCAGGCTGGTAAATATTGACCGGGATCTGGTAATGATTCCAAATCTTGCGGTTCACATGAACCGGGATGTGAACGAAGGCTTCAAATATAATGTTCAGGATGACATGCTTCCCATTCTGGGAGATGAGACAGCAAAAGGCTCATTTTACAGAATGATAGCTGAAAATGCCGGAGTAACGGAAGAATCTGTATTGAGTACCGATTTATTCTTATATAACAGAGTCAAAGGCAGCTGCTGGGGAGCAAATGAAGAATATATTTCCAGCGGGCGGTTGGACGATCTGCAGTGTGCATTTGCCTCCCTCCAGGGATTTCGGAAAGGAAAAAGCGCGAAAAGTACAGCGGTCTATTGTGTTCTGGATAATGAAGAGGTAGGAAGTGCCACCAAGCAGGGAGCGGCTTCCACCTTTCTGACAGACACGCTGAGAAGAATAAACAGGGGCACATTGCGGGATGAGGAAGCATTCCTGATGGCTCTGTCCTCCAGTTTCATGATTTCCGCTGATAATGCCCATGGCGTTCATCCCAACTATACAAAGA
>NZ_JAWYAJ010000285.1:0-7389 GCF_034124845.1 Robinsoniella sp. | reverse complement strand
ACCTTCGGGTTATGAGCCCGACGAGCTTCCAGACTGCTCCACCCCGCGCTAATATGATATTATAAAACATTTTCAACGCTTTGTCAACAAAACATTGAAATGGATGGAGGTGGATTCGAACCACCGAAGCAATTTGCAGCAGATTTACAGTCTGTCCCCTTTGGCCACTCGGGAATCCATCCATATACATTGATCTCGTATAAGATCAATGTCCTAATTTTGTTCTGACAAGATATATTTATATCACAACTAAGGATAAAATGCAAGGCTTTTTTTCGAATTATTCAAAATAATTCCAAATGCTGACACAATGAAGACCATTACGACCCTTTCAGACACTTTTGCAGGGTATCAAAGAGGACTTCTGTTTCTATGGGCTTTGATAAATGACCATTCATTCCGCTTGCCATGGACTTTTTTGTATCCTCACTGAATGCATTGGCTGTCATAGCGATTATCGGAATTGTTCTGGCATCCTCCCGCCCGGAGGTACGGATCCATTTCGTAGCCTCCAGTCCATCCATAACCGGCATACGGATATCCATAAGCACAGCATGGTAATAATAAGGAGGGTGGGTCATATACATGTCCACCGCCTGCTGTCCATCTTCTACCGCTTCAATCATAAACCCCTTCATTTCCAGAATGGTTCGGGCTATCTCCTGATTCAGTTCATTATCTTCCGCCAGGAGAATCCGTTTCCCATTGAAATCATAATCCCGTTCCACCTCTGCTTCATTGGGAATCACAGTGTCTTCCCCATATGGGAAAGTCAGCGTAAAATAAAATAAGGAACCTTCCCCCGGCTTACTCTCCACCTCCAGATTTCCCCCCATCATCTGAACCAGTCTGCTTGATATGGCAAGCCCTAAACCGGTTCCCCCGTATTTGGATGAGGTTTTCTTTCCTTCCTGTTCAAATGCAGTGAATATCCTGCCCAGAGCTTCCCTGTTAATTCCTATACCGTTGTCTTTCACAGAGAACCGCAGTGTCACCTGGTTTGAATCTTCCTGCAGGGAATCTATATGAACCAGCACCTGTCCTCCGTTACCGGTAAATTTCAGGGCATTTCCCACTATATTTACCAGAACCTGATTCAGCCTCAATTCGTCTGCCACAATTCTGCAATTGCTGGTATAGTTGTTTTCCATTCGAAAATCAATGTTCTTACGAATTGCCTGGGGCATCATCAGTGATTGAAGATCCTCTATCTGTCTTTTCAGATCCATACTCTCTTCATTAAGCTCTATTTTACCGCTTTCTATCCTGGACATATCCAGAACATCATTTACAAGATTCAGAAGATACGTATTGGCGGATTCAATTTTATTCAGGCAGTCCAGGGCTTTTTCCTTATTATCCAGAACTGTTTTTGCGATTGCAGTCATTCCTGTAATGGCATTCATAGGTGTGCGAATCTCATGGGACATTCTGGACAAAAAGTCCGTCTTCGCCTGACTCACAGCATCTGCCCGGGCTTTCATAATGAAAGAGAAAATGATTTTAGCCATTTCCTTCACCAGTTTCCGCTGCTCCTTTGTCCATGTATATTGCTCCTTGCGGCTCTCAAAGCTTAATGTACCCGTTACTTTACCATGGTTCCAGATCGCAGAAATCAGGCAGGAGGGAATTTGAGAAACCCTGGGGTTCATCCTGTCGCAAAGCCCTTCTTCATCAAATAACTGATCAATCCTGCTGACATCCTCTCTGAGTAAATAAAAATCCCGGTCCATTTCAAGATCCGACGGGTTTCCTGCCCACTGGTAAGTGTAACGGTAGCTTAAATACTCATAATCCATCTCCAGAATTGTTACCCGGTCAAAGTGATAGGTTTTGCCGATTCTGGATAATAGCAGGAAGATGGCATCGTCCAGACTTTTCGCCTTTCCTAACAGTTCAAGGGCAAAGGATGTCAGATCCTCTTCCCGGTATTTTACCGGTCTGCCGATCTCATTGATAAAATGGGCTTCTTTATAAAGTTCTGTAAGAACCGTTCCAAGCTCATTTGAAGTATCCAGGTAACAGCATGCGTGACCTCTTTCATTCTCTTTAGCATATTTCAAAGTACTTTCCGCACACCGGTAAAGCCCACTGTATTCATCTACAACCTCGGTAACACACATTCCGATTGTAACCGATACCCGCACTTTGCTTTGCCCCGAAACCACCAGATTCTGCACCATGGAAGCGATCTTAGGTCCCAGTATCGTTGCTCTTCCTTTCGTACACCCTTTCAAAAACAGCATGAATTCATCGCCGCCCAAGCGGATCAGAATATCATCTGCCTGTGTCTCCGACTTAAGGATCACTGCCACTTCCTGTAATATGGCATCTGCAAATACGCTTCCTTCTTCATCATTTACCTTTTGGAAATTATCCATATCCAGAAGCATTAACCCACAGATTTCATCCGGGCTTTTCAGTTCCATGTATTCACGAACCAGACGGATTCCCGCTTCCTTGGTATACAGGCCAGTCAGCCCATCTCTGTATTTCGCCTCTTCCAGCGCAAATTCCTTCTCTTTCTCAGACTGGATGCTGCGCATTTTTCCAATCATTTTAACCTGATTTCCATCTTCATCATAAATGGTAGTTCCGGATATCCGAGACCACACAGTGTGTGAGCTGCCTACATGGGGTGCCATTTGGATCTCTATTTCTTTCCCTGATCTGCCCAGCATAAAGTCCCGTAAAATCGCCGCATCCTTTTTAGCAACCAAAGAGCAAAGCTCCTTTTTCAAAAAATGAGGTACGATTTCTTCGATAACATTTTTTCCTCGTTTTTCAGACAGGGTACCATAAGCCCGATACTGGTCCTCCCGAACATCATATTCAAAAATAACCGCCGGAGAACTCTCGATGGCAATTCGAAACCGCTGGTGCTCCTCTTCCAATTCCAATTCCAGTTTCTTCTTTTCTGTAATATCCACCATAACGCGCTGTATGACATTTCCGCCGGTACTTGACATCATCAGCTCTGTCGTTCCATATACCCACAGAATCTCGGACGAAGATCCCTGAATCCTGTACTCGAACTGAAAACGGTCGCCAGGATTCTTCAATTGATTGATTTTGTCAAGGATAATCTGGCGATCATCTTCATGTATTCTGTTATAGAATTCAGCCACTCCAAGTTCATGGCATACCTCTTCTGATTCATAACCTAAAATGCGAAGTGCTTCGTGATTCAGCGTAAGAGCAGAAAACTCCCCATTCTTCAGCTGATAGCGGATAATTCCGCACATCATGGAATCGTAGATACTGTCCAGAAGGTCTTTCTGGGAAGCCATTTTCTGATTTGCCTCTTCCATCTCCGTTACATCCAGATAAATGCTGTTGATAATGATCTGTCCATCTTCATTTTTCACTTTCTTCCCACTGTCAATGATCCATTTTAAAGACCCGTCCCTGCAGGCTATCCGGTATTTAATGGCATAGTCCATACTGCCGTCCCGGAAAGCTTCCTCACACTCTTTCAAAACCCTGGGAAGATCTTCCGGATAAACGGCACCTACAGCGCTGCCTTTGGTTACTTCCATGAATTCCTCTCTGGTATAGCCAAACATGCTGCATAATTCATCACTCACATAAGCATATGTATACATATCATCATCAATACTGATTTTAAGCCCGCCTTGTATCGCATCGAGAACAACCTGTATCTGATGGTTTTTCTGCATATACTCCTCATAGGTCTG
Source organism: Robinsoniella sp. (assembly GCF_034124845.1). Classification (NCBI taxonomy): domain Bacteria; kingdom Bacillati; phylum Bacillota; class Clostridia; order Lachnospirales; family Lachnospiraceae; genus Robinsoniella; species Robinsoniella sp. Next base: position 3,691 of record NZ_JAWYAJ010000285.1, on the reverse strand, counting down.
CTTTTGTGCATGAACGGCTTTCTGAAATTCCCGTTCCTTATTACTCAACTTTTCCTCCATCTCAGCCATTTTCTTTTCCAGGGAAGAGAATGCCTTACGCCCCTCTTCATTTGGAAAAAGATCATTGGATTCCATCTTCTGGTATGGGTTGGAATTATGGATATGAACACATTCAAAAGTATCATTTTTTCTTTGAAAAATGAATGAAATACGCTGATGTTCTTCTATACAAAGCCCCGTATCATCATTGGCTGCTACCCAGAATAAACCGCTGCATAAATAAACACCGGTTCCAAGCTCCGTCACTTCAAATTCTTCATCCCATATATGACAAGGAGGGATCTTACCCTGAAACCTCTGAAAATATTCTGCTGTTTCCTCCCTGGAACTCCCATGCTGATCTTCCCCTGCACCAATCCAGGTAATATTCGGAGCAAATACAGCAGTTACGGCATCTTCATCATTTTCAACATAATGCTTTTGCAAAATCCAATGGGCAAATTGTTTTACCTCTGTTATTATACGATCCTTCATAGTAATCCCTCTAAACATTATGCCATCCTTTTGGATAAACATATGTTGCCGCTTTATATTATATTTTAATCTCATTATAGATAAGAAACCGGCAAAATACAAGCAGCAAAAAATCCCCTTTTCACCATCTTTTAAAAATGCTATACTGAATGAAAATAAAAACCCCTTGTAAGTGGGTTTTAAACTGAGGTGACATATGGAATTTTTATTGAAACCACTCGCTTTTCTTCTCATTATTTTTGGCGGATACCTCTTAAAACGTTTTGGATTTTTTAAAGAAACGGACTATCCCCTGATCACCAAGATTGTGCTGAATATTACGCTCCCTGCTGCTGTAATCAACGGTTTCGCAGGCTTTAAACGTGATACTTCCCTGTTTTTAATCATTGCACTGGGCTTCATGTGCAGTTTTCTGCCATTGATTATCACTTGCTTGTTATCCAGGAAAATGACAAAGGAGCGACGCGTATTTACAATGATTAATGCATCCGGCTACAACATCGGCTGTTTTGCCCTCCCCGTTGTACAGAGTTTTTTCGGTCCAGCCGGAACCGTAGTGACCTGTCTGTTTGATACCGGTAACTCCATGATTATGACCGGGGGATCCTATGCGGTTACTTCCTCCCTGCTTCACACCAATCCGGGTGAAAAAACAAGTATTACCTCTATCGCAAAGAAACTCGCTTCATCCATCCCCTTTGATACCTATATGCTGATGCTTCTGCTGGCACTCTTCAATATTCCTATACCGGATGGGATAATCACTTTCGTGAGTCCTTTCGCCTCCGCAAACAGTTTCTTAGCCATGTTAATGCTTGGTCTGATGTTCAAACCGGTCAGCAATCCATTATACATAAAAGATACCGTCCTTGTAGTATCTGTCAGACTTTTATTTAGTACCTGCTTCTCCCTGTTTTTATACTGGTGTACCCCATTTTCTCTGGAAATCCGGCAGATACTGGCTGTTGTAGCATTTGCCCCAATTGGTTCACTTGCTCCGGCATTTACGGAAAAATGCCATGGTGACGGGTCCCTTTCAAGCTTTGCAAATTCTATATCTGTAATTGTCAGTCTGATTATTATGACAGGACTGGTGGTGGCGATGGGCATAGCAGGATAATACCGGACATTAAAAAACGGCTTTCTTTAGCCGTTTTTTAATCACCCTCATACATATTCCCTGATCATTTCGTAAATTATAAATTAACCGACCTGACCGCCGCTTTCATTTCCCGGACATATTGCGCAACAGCCGATACCGCGTTTTCTCCATGCTTTGCAACCAGTTTCACAATGGCGGAACCCACAATTGCTCCGTCTGACACTCTCGCCATCGCAGCCGCCTGCTCCGGCGTGGAGATACCAAATCCTACTGCACAAGGGACATCTGTCTCTTCTTTTACCATTTTTGTCATCTCGGCAATGTTCGTCTTAATCTCGCTTCTGACTCCGGTAACACCAAGAGAAGATACGCAATACACAAAGCCTTTTGCTTCTTTTGCAATCATCCGAATCCGCTCATGAGAGGTGGGGGCTATGAGGGAAATAAGGTCTACATCATACTGTTCACATACACCGGAAAGCTCCTCTTTCTCTTCATAAGGCAGATCCGGTACAATAATCCCATCCATGCCGCATTCCACACAGCGTTTCATAAATCTCTCTTTCCCATAAGTATAAATAGGATTTACATAGGTAAGGAAAACCATAGGAACTGTGACCCTCTGTCTGGCACGTAGAATCATATCAAATAATTTGTCGGTGGTGCAGCCTGCCCCAAGTGCCCGTTCATTTGCTTCCTGAATTACAATCCCTTCTGCAACAGGGTCTGAAAACGGAATTCCGATTTCTATCAGATCTGCTCCTGCATCCTGCATGGCATATAATAGCTGTTCTGTAACATCTAAGGTGGGATCTCCTCCCGTAACAAATGGAATAAATACTTTTCCATTCTCAAATGCTTTTCTAATCTTACTCATAGATATTCACCCCTCTGTATCTTGCGATCGCCGCTACGTCCTTATCTCCACGTCCTGAAATGTTAATTACAATAATTTTATCTCTATCCATGGTAGGTGCCAGTTTTCTGGCATATGCTACTGCATGGGCACTTTCAATTGCCGGAATAATCCCTTCTTTTCTGGAAAGATATTCAAATGCTTCCACTGCCTCTGTATCCGTAACAGGTACATACTGCGCTCTGTTAATTTCAGCAAGGTGAGCATGTTCCGGCCCTATCCCCGGATAATCCAGACCTGCAGAAATAGAATATACGGGTGCAATCTGACCATATTCATCCTGGCAGAAGAGGGATTTCATGCCATGGAATACGCCTTCGCTTCCCCTGGCGATTGTAGCTGCATGTTTTTCCGTATCCACGCCCAGTCCTGCTGCTTCACATCCAATCAACTGTACTTCACTATCCTCGATAAACTCATAAAATGCACCCATGGCATTGCTTCCGCCGCCTACACAGGCGATCACCGCATCCGGAAGTCTACCCTCTGCTAATTGGATCTGCTCTTTAATCTCCCTGCTGATAATTCTCTGGAAATCGCGAACAATCGTGGGAAATGGATGTGGTCCCATAACGGAACCTAATACATAAAGCGTATCATCGCAGCGGCCCGTCCATTCTCTCATAGTTTCATTTACGGCATCCTTAAGTGTCTGCGTCCCGCTGGTAACGGAATGTACCTTTGCACCTAACAGCTCCATACGGAATACATTAAGTGCCTGGCGGTCAGTATCTTCCTTACCCATAAATATCTCGCATTCCATGCCCATCAAAGCAGCCGCAGTTGCTGTTGCCACACCATGCTGCCCCGCGCCTGTCTCTGCAATAACACGGGTCTTTCCCATTTTCTTAGCCAGCAGCACCTGTCCAAGCACGTTATTAATCTTATGGGAACCGGTATGGTTCAGATCTTCCCGCTTTAAATAAATCTTAGCCCCGCCCAGATCTTCTGTCATCTTCTCGGCATAATATAATAATGACGGTCTCCCGGCATAGTTCTTATACAAATCATCCAATTCTGCTATGAATCCAGGATCCTTACTGTATTTCGCATATGCAGCTTCCAGTTCATGTACTGCATTCATCAGTGTCTCCGGAATATACTGACCGCCATATTCCCCAAATCTTCCTTTGCTCATG
>NZ_JAWYAJ010000284.1:0-9074 GCF_034124845.1 Robinsoniella sp. | reverse complement strand
AGTCAGCGGAGGAACCACTCCGCTTCCATCCTCCGCCTTGCAGACTGACAAAATATTCAGCACTGTCAGTAGGCTTTGTGGCTGGATGGAGTACTAGCTGTGTGATACTTCAAGATAAAAAAATTAGGGATATAATTTGACGCTCTCGAAATCCTATGATAAACTAATTAAATATGGTAACAAATCAAACCTTGATACGAAATGAAAATGACAGGGAGCTTGTTTGACAGGCTGAGAGGAAGTTGTGAACTTCAATCTGTGACCTGATTTTAAGAAACAGTATCAGGGACAAGTCTTGCAACTTCCTGCAGGACTTCTTTTATTTTGCAGGTTTATTTGAATGTGCGTTATGAATTCCATGATGAATGTGACAAAAAAGAACAAAGGAGATAGGAATCATGAAAGTTAGTGGTAAAGATCTGAAACTGTATGCAGTAACAGACCGAAAATGGGTGGGAGAACAGTCACTGGAAGAACAGGTGGAAGAAGCACTTGCAGCAGGGGTTACTTTTTTGCAGCTACGGGAAAAACATATGGAAAAAGGTGAGCTGTTGGAAGAAGCGAAGCGCATAGGAGAAATTGCAAAGCGCTATCAGGTGCCGTTTTTAATCGACGATGACGTTGAAATGGCAATTGCCAGTCAGGCAGACGGCGTACATATTGGGCAAAAAGACATGCTTCCCAAGATAGCCAGGGAACTATTAGGAGAAGATAAAATACTGGGAGTAACTGCCAGAACGGTAGAACAGGCAAAAAGTGCGTGGGAACAGGGGGCGGATTATCTTGGGGTAGGGGCTGCATTTCCCACCTCCACCAAGGACGATACGGTTGTAATTACCAAAGAAACCATTCGTGAAATCTGTGAAGCAGTGCCTATTCCGGTGGTGGTGATTGGCGGAATTACAAAAGAAAACATAAAACAGCTGAAGAACTGCAAGGCATCCGGTGTAGCTGTGGTTTCCGCAATATTTGCAAGTGATCATATTACCGGGGCAGTGAAAAGCCTGAAAAACGAGGTGGAAGAAAACTTATGGTCAGATTAGGTGAAATAGAAGGTGCTATTTTCGATATGGATGGAACGATTCTGGATTCTATGGCTATGTGGGAAAACATAGGAAGCAGTTATGTGAAAATGAAGGGGAAAATACCGGCGCCGGATCTGGATGAGGTTATTAAGTCCATGAGCTTTGAGGAATCAGCCCGATATATTAAGAAGCATTATCAGTTTGATGAAGCCATAGATTTCATGATGGACGAAGTGAATCAAATGGTAAAAGAGAATTATCAGGGGAAAATTAAGGGAAAGCCATTTGTAAAAGAATTTTTAGAGAGCCTGAGAAATAAGGGGGTTCCCATGTGTGTGGCAACAGCTACCGATGAATCGCTGGTAAGGATCTGCCTGAAACGGCTGGAACTTCTGCACTATTTTCAGGAGATCTTTACCTGCAGGAAAGTAGGGGCGGGGAAGGAACAGCCTGATATCTATGAAGCGGCATTACAAAGACTGGGAACGGACAAAGAGAACACCTTTGTATTTGAAGACGTTCTTCATGCGGTGAAGACAGCGAAGCGGGCAGGCTTTCCGGTAGCGGCGCTCTATGATGAAAGTTCCGTAAGGGATTGGGAGGAAATTAAGGGACTGGCAGATATTTCAGCTGTAACGATGGGAGAATTTATTTCCTGAGAGGGTAATTTAGAGCGTGTTTGGAAATTCATTCCCGCCGGCTGGAAGAATGTAATTTTCAGACATGTTCCAGACAATGGAGCAACGAAAATATATAATGACAGAGGATAACAGGATGAAGAAAATACTTACAATTGCAGGTTCAGACTGCAGCGGAGGAGCGGGAATACAGGCAGATATTAAAACGATCACCGTACATAGGATGTATGCCATGAGCGCAGTTACAGCCTTGACTGCACAAAACACAATGGGTGTATTTGGCATAGAAAAATGTACGCCGGAATTTTTAGAGCAGCAGCTGGACTGCATTTTTCGGGATATTTTCCCGGACGCAGTTAAAATCGGGATGATCCCGGATGCCGGGTTGATTGAGTCGGCAGCAGGAAAGCTGGCAGAATATGGGGCTTTTCGCATTGTGCTGGATCCGGTTATGGTTTCCACCAGCGGCAGGACATTATTGGAAAAGGAAGCCAGGGAAGTTTTTATGAAAAAACTACTGCCTTTGGCGTCACTGGTTACACCGAATATACCGGAAGCGGAAGTGATGAGCCAGATGAAAATAGAAAGTCCAAAAGATATGGAGACGGCTGCCAGGGTGATCTCCGGTTTTTACGATGGAGCCATACTGATAAAAGGCGGGCATCAAAAAGAGACTGCCAATGACCTGTTATATGAAAAAGGGAAGGCAACCTGGTTTTACGAAAAACATATGGAGAATCCCAACACCCACGGAACGGGCTGCACTCTGTCATCTGCAATAGCCTGCCAGCTGGCAAAAGGCTATAGTATGGAAGGCAGCCTTAGGCGTGCAAAGGATTATCTGTCCGGTGCGATCCGGGCAAATCTGGATCTGGGGCAGGGCGCGGGTCCTTTGAACCACTGTTATCGTATATGAGATGAAACGCAGCCTGTGGAATCACGCTCAACAAAGGCAGGGCGCATCTCAATGCGGCTGATAGGGACCCCTTTGATCAGACTGTCCACAAGAATAAATGCACTTTTACCGAGGTCTACCCGGTTTTGGCGTACCGTTGTCAATGCCGGGATCAGATACCGGGCAAGGGGGAGGTCATCATATCCGGTAACGCTTAAGTCCTCCGGTACCTTCTTGCCCATATTATAGAGTTGCTTGATAACGCCGGATGCAATAAAGTCGCTGGCGCAGATAATCGCAGTCGCTCCTTTTTCCAGAAAATGAGGAACATATAAGGGAGCACAGTCCACATGGTAATCACCATACGCAATCAGATCTAAATCCAGATCTATTTTATTTACCCACAAAAAATGCTTGTACGCATTCAGGCGGCGCTCAGTAATCATGGAATCCTGGTTTCCGCAGAGCATGGCAATTCGTCTGTGCCCTTTGGCGGCGAGATGGTTTACCACACCTTTCATACCTTCAAAATTATCAGTTCCCACATATCCCACAAAGGGGTTGTCTTCAATGTAATTATCTAAAAGAGCCGTTGGTACCTTCGTATGGTTCAGTTGTTTTAAATAGTCATCGTGAAGCCGGAAGCCCAGAAGAAATGCTCCTGAGTATCCATTTTTTAACATATAAGTGTCATATTTTTCCCTGGAGCCTGTTTGAGTTTTCAAACCGGCTCTTGTCTGCATAGAGAGGTTGGTGGGAACAATTGTGACCTCGTAATTATTTCGTACTGCAGCCTGTTCAAATCCGGAAATAATTTCATAACCGAACTGGTCTACATTTTCATAGTTCATATCATCAACCATAATACAGATCCTGCGCATTACTTTGCCCTGCAGGGATTTTGGCTTATAACCCAGTTCCACCGCCGCATCCAGGACGGACTGCCGCATTTTTTCGCTGATATCGCTTGCTCCATTCAGTCCTTTGGAAACGGTGGCGGGAGAAATGCCTAATTTTTTTGCTATGTCTTTAATTGTCGCCATAAGATTTCCTCCAAGTAAGCGGGCTGGCTGAAAGCTGTCACGGTACGCTCCTGCAGTCCGAAAATTATATTGACAATATACCATAAAAATGATAATATGGCAATGAAAAAGTTTCGAAAAGTTTCGAAATATAAGTTGAAATATTTTATGAGCCATTAGTCAATCGAGGAGGTAATAGAATGTTAGAAAATGAATTAAACGGATACCTGGAAGAAAAATTTAAAAAGACAATTGGAGAATGCTCGGATGAAGAAATTTATCTTGGACTCTTACAGCTTACGAAAAATCACATAAAAGAATCCGGTAAAAACAGAGGAGAAAAGAAACTTTACTATATATCCGCAGAATTTTTGATTGGAAAGCTTTTATCTAATAATCTGATTAATCTGGGGTTATATGATGAAGTAAAAGAGATTCTGGGCAAAAATAAAAAAGACCTGACACAGATTGAAGAAGTAGAATTAGAGCCATCTCTTGGAAATGGCGGACTGGGAAGACTGGCTGCCTGCTTTTTAGATTCCATTGCAACCCTTGGCTTAAATGGAGATGGAATCGGGCTGAATTATCATTACGGGCTGTTCCGTCAGATTTTTGAAAATAATAAACAGAAAGAGCTGACAAATCCCTGGATTACAAACGAAAGCTGGCTGACAAAGACCGATATTCATTTTGAGGTACCATTTAAAGGATTTAAATTAATCTCCAGCCTGTATGATATTGATGTAACCGGATATCATAATCATGCAAATAAGCTGCATTTATTTGACATCGACATTGTGGATGAATCCATTGTGGAAGAGGGAATAAAGTTTGATAAGAATGATATTCTGCACAACCTGACATTGTTTTTGTATCCGGATGACAGTGATGAAAAGGGACAGCTGCTTCGCATTTACCAGCAGTACTTTATGGTGAGCAATGGAGCACAGCTTATTATCCGGGAATGCAAAGAAAATGGATACAGCCTTCATGATTTGCACAAGCATGCAGTGGTGCAGATCAATGACACCCACCCGTCTATGGTAATCCCCGAATTAATCCGCCTGTTAACGGAAGAAGGAATCTCCATGGAGGAAGCTATCGCCATTGTCAGCAAGACTTGTGCATATACCAATCACACGATTCTGGCGGAAGCGTTGGAAAAATGGCCGAGATACTATCTGGAAAAAGCAGTGCCCCATCTGCTGCCGATTATCGACGAACTGGACAGAAGAGTCAAAGAAAAATATAAGGATGAAAAAGTTGCGATTATTGACAAAGACAACCGCATTCATATGGCACACATGGACATTCACTATGGCTTCAGCGTGAACGGGGTTGCCGCTCTCCACACACAGATCCTGAAAGAATCCGAGCTTAAGCCATTTTATGATATATATCCTGAAAAATTCAATAATAAGACCAACGGCATTACCTTCCGCCGGTGGCTGATGCACTGTAATCCCGATCTGACGGAGCTGATAAGCGGACTGATCGGAAATGGATTTAAAGAAGATGCAGACTGCCTGAAGGAACTGCGCAAATTTGCAGATGATGAAAAAGTTTTAAAAAGCCTTCTGGACATCAAAAATAAAGATAAAGCAGCATTAAAAGAGTATCTGAAAGAAACCCAGGGGATTGAAATTGATGAAAATTCAATCTATGATATTCAGATAAAACGTCTCCACGAATATAAAAGACAGCAGATGAATGCGCTTTATATTATCCATAAATATCTGGAAATAAAAGGCGGTAAACTTCCAAAGAGACCGATTACCATGATTTTTGGTGCGAAAGCTGCTCCGGCTTATGTCATTGCGAAGGACATTATACATCTGATCTTATGCCTGCAGGAAATGATTTCCAGGGATGCCAGCGTTCGACCATACTTAAACGTGGTAATGGTGGAAAACTATAATGTATCCAAAGCGTCAAAACTGATTCCGGCATGTGATGTATCCGAGCAGATATCTCTGGCATCTAAAGAAGCAAGCGGAACCGGAAATATGAAATTCATGCTGAACGGAGCCGTAACCCTTGGTACCGAGGACGGGGCGAATGTTGAGATTCACCAGCTGGTCGGTGATGAGAATATTTATATTTTTGGAAAATCCAGTGAGGAAGTAATTGCTCATTATGAGAAAGCCGATTATGTTTCCAAGGATATCTATGAGTCCGATGCTGCCATCAAAGAAATGGTGGACTTTATTGTGGGCAAAGAGATGCTTCAGATTGGCTGTAAGGAAAATTTAAGCAGGCTTCATCAGGAACTCATCGGCAAAGATTGGTTCATGACACTTCTGGATATCAAGGATTATATTGAGACTAAGGATAAGGCGTTCGCAGATTATGAAGACAGAATGGCATGGGCTAAAAAGATGCTGGTCAATATCAGCGAGGCTGGCTATTTTTCATCTGACAGGACGATCAGACAGTATAACGAGGAAATCTGGAAATTGTAAAAGGGCGTGAACTGTAACCGTAACGGACATCACAAATGTTCATACTTTTTTTACAAAAATAGATACCATAATTTTGAAATATGTGGTATTATAGGAATTATGATGAAGAAAAAAAGTAAATTTACCAAAAAGCTTACTAAGATTGCCCTTGTCATTGGAGCAGAGGTTTTACTGTTCAGTGGCTGCCTGGTGATGATATACGCTCGTGGGACAGGAGAGAGTGAGAATCGCGGAAAATATCAGGAAAATGTCACATTAGGAACAACGGAAACGAATGCAGGAGCAGAAAAACAAAGCAGTCTCCAGGCAGGAACAAATCAGGATAAGGATATTACTTCTGCGGCAAATGAACAGCAGACAACAGGAACCGCACCGGTTTCCAGTAATTATAATTCGATTGCTACGGAAAAGAATATGGAATTGGAAAGTGAGTCCGAGTCGGAAAACAGCAGTTCAGATTTAGCAATCCAGAAGACAGAATCAGAAATGCTTTATGTTGAACCAGTTAGCCAGCTGCCGGAATTGCCAACGGGGTGCGAGATTACATCCCTGACGATGGCGCTTAACTATGAAGGCTATGGCGTAGATAAAGAGGATCTTGCGGACAACTATCTCACGAAAGGCAGACCGGGTGTCAACAGCTATGAGGATGCTTTTCTTGGTAATCCCAGAGATGAGGATTCCTATGGATGTTTTGCACCGGTAATTGTCAGAACGGCTAATAAATATCTGACAGAGCAGAACAGTGCAAAGCGGGCATATGATGTCAGCGGAACGGATCTGGAAGATTTATTTGATGAGATACGTGCCGGAAATCCGGTTATTATCTGGGGATCTATGAACATTGATGTGGATATCGAATATACAGATGAGTGGGAAATTGACGGTAAGCTGCTTCGCTGGCCGGGAAATGAACACTGTATGGTATTGAGCGGATTTGATTTAAATAATGAAACAGTTACCGTATGTGATCCGTTACGGGAAGTAGAAACGTATGATATCAGTTCATTTGAAAGACATTTCAAACAGATGGACAAGATGGCAGTAGTGATAAAATAACAAATTTGGTAAGTAAGGACTATCGTATATTAAAAAGCCTGTCTTTTTAAATGCGATAGTCCTTTTTCGATTGTTACATGATGCGATACATGATAAAATGGAGGCAGATGCTGGCGCTTGCCAGAATAATTCAGGTCGGGAGATGACAGTCCTTGGAAGTACAATTATTGATCGTGGATGATGAAATACAAATACGAAGAGGGATTGAATTAGGGATACCATGGAAAGATTACGGGATAACCGGAGTGTTTACGGCAGAAGATTCTCCAGGTGCAATAAGGGTTTTGGAAAGAGAGCAGATACAGATTCTGATTACCGATATACGCATGCCTGGAATGACGGGGCTTGAACTGGCTGAATTAGCCAAAAAAAGAAATCCGGATATCCATGTAGTCATATTGAGCGGATATTCGGAGTTTGAATACGCAAAGAAAGCAATTAATATCGGCGTAGTGGAATATCTGCTAAAGCCAATCAAAATCGGTGAGCTTACGGCGCTGATACAAAAGATCATGGGAGAGATAGATACCCGGGAGCTTGAGGACGCGCAGCAGAGAAAAGAAAAACTGGAGAAGAGTCTGGAGGCTTATTTTGATGGGGAAGAGCCCGGAAACGGGGAGTATGAAAGGCTCCTGGAAGCATATACGGAACACAAAGGGAGTCAGAATATCCTGTGTATGGTTTTCGACTTTGACAGCAGAGGGACCAAAGCAGCTAATGGCTGTGTCAATTATGTGAGAAAGCAGCTTTTGAATAAAGATACAGGAAGAGAAGATAACTTTTTGCTGCGCTGGGGAAAGAAAATGGTGTGGTTTACTTTTATGGATATCTGCAGATCCAGGGATCAGGTGATTTTTATGATGGGCAATTTATTACGCAGTATGAATCGTGAACTGAGGAAGGCCGTGGGTCCTGGATTATCCGCAGGTGTTTCTGAAATCACACCTTTAAAGAACCTTCCTTTTGCTGCAAAAGCCGGGGCGGAGCTTTTAGACCACCGATTGTATCTGGGAGGCTGTGTGTTAATTGACCAGGCTGATGAAAGCTGCAAGAATAAGACCATGTTCTCCCTGGAGCAGACAGCGCACTTACGTCTGTGTATTGCAGGTTTTCGTTATGGGGAGGCTGAAAAAGAGATTAAAAATCAGTTTTGTACCATGAGGGATTTAAAAATAGCTTCCTATGACTTTGTGAAAGGAACGTGCATGAATCTGGTGCAGTTATTATTTCAAACCTTAAAAAGCAGCGGAATGGACGTGGAGGCAGTATTGGAAAAAAACAGGCAGAGTATCCTGGCGCTCCCCGATTTATTGACTATAGAGCAGTACCGGGAATGGGTATTAAATGTTTACTATCTGATTCTGACAGGTGTTTCCGGCAATCAGGGACAAACCCCAAACCAGATGGTAATTACAGCCTTATCCTACATCAGCATGCATTACCGGGATGAGATAACGGTGGAATCTATATCTTCTTATGTGAAGAAATCCAAGAATTACTTCAGTTATCTGTTCAAAAAGGAAATGGGTATTTCGTTTACGGAGTATCTGAATAAATACCGCATAGAAGAAGCAAAAAAGAGGATGGAAACCACAGCAGATCTAAATGCGGAAATAGCCAGGGAGGTGGGATTCCGGGATGAAAAATATTTTTCGGCAGTATTTCGGAAACTGGAAGGCTGTTCCGCTACCGAATACCGAAAGAAAAAAGGGAGATTATGAACAGCTTAAAAAATAAGTTGAAGAATTTGGGAATCAGCCAGAAATTTCTATGCAGCCTTATGATTTTTCAGGTAATTCCATTGCTGCTGCTGTTTATGATTGTGACTTTTCAGCTGCGCAGCAGTCTGAATACCAAGGCATGTGATATCAATCTGGAAATCCTGAAGCAGACGAAAGCAGGACTGGAAAACTTTATCAGTGATGTGGAGAACGTATCCCTGAATATTGCGGCGGACGAAAACATCCAGGAGA
>NZ_JAWYAJ010000283.1:0-1509 GCF_034124845.1 Robinsoniella sp. | reverse complement strand
CGAGCATTCCGACCTGAACCTGAACCGGCTGGAAGAAATATTTACGGAAGATGAGACATTTGACCTGGAAAATTTGCTGCTTTGTATTTTTAACTAAAAAAAGCGGAAAATACTTTCAAAATACGAATACGTTAAAGAATAAAAATTTATTTTAAAATACACTTGACTTTAAAAAATTGGTAAGTTATACTAATTAAACAATTTGCTTGAATTAATATAAAAATTAGAAGAAAGGAGGCAGGCAAAATGAGAAACTTTAAATTAAACGTAATAATAACATTCATAAATAATCGCATTTCAGTGAATCAAAATATGAATAATCAGCGGACATTTTGTCTGCCTTTTCAATGAATATCGTAATTTTAATGAGGGAGTATGTCTGTTGAGATATCCTGCATTTCTACGATAGGAATAGAATAAGGTCAGTTAAAAAGCGTCTCTGGTCATTCAGAGGCGCTTTTTTGCTGTGTCGGAAACGGCACATAATAAAGTAACTACTCATAGCAGTACAGCTCATGACACCATGACATATCGCTGCACGAAACGAATTTATAATGGAGGGGAACAGATTTATGGAAAGGAATCAGACAGGAAAGGTGCGCCTCATCGCCCGTTTCCTGAAAGGAAATTTACACTTGTTTGTATTTGCACTGGTATTTTCAATGTTGAATACCATCTTTAACTCATTGACACCTCAGATTGTGCGAATCTCTGTTGACTCGGTAATCGGGGGAGCAGACTGGCAGCTGCCAAAAAGGCTGGTTGACTTTCTGCATCTTGAACAGCTGTCCGGTACCGGCAGTAAAGCACTGTTGGCAGCGGCGGCGGCTGTTATGGTAACCGCAGTCATGTCCGGGATTTGCAGCTATTTCAGTAAAATGGGCATAGCAAAAGGCTCGGAGTCCTTTGTAAAAAGTATCCGTGACCAATTATATGCCCATATACAAAAACTTCCGTTTTCCTGGCATGTGAAACATCAGACCGGAGAAATTATCCAGCGGTGTACATCGGATGTGGAGGTTGTCCGGAATTTTGTCTGTAATCAAATGGTAGAAGTGTTTCGAACCAGTTTTTTAATCGCTTTATCCATGGGCATTATGTTTTCCATGAATGTGAAAATCTCCCTGGTGGCACTTTGCTTCATCCCCGTTATCATGGGATACTCGGGATTTTTCTATGCGAAGATAGCAAAAAGATTCTTAAAAGCAGATGAAGCAGAAGGAGAGTTATCCAGCGTAGTTCAGGAGAATCTCACCGGAGTCCGGGTCGTCCGGGCATTTGGACGGGAAAAATTTGAAATTGACCGTTTTGATCATAAAAACGAAGCCTTTGCAAGCCTGTGGATTCGTCTGGGACGCCTGATGAGTGCCTACTGGGGAATCGGAGACTTAATCACTGGGCTTCAGATTCTCACCGTGATCTGTGTAGGTGTTACCGTCGCCGTAAACGGACAAATTACCCTTGGGGAATTCCTGGCATTTGTATCCTACAATGCCACCATGGTATGGC
>NZ_JAWYAJ010000282.1:0-19338 GCF_034124845.1 Robinsoniella sp. | reverse complement strand
CCTTTCTTCATTCAGATCACCGGTTTCATCCGGATGTATACCTACTGCACCATATATAAAGGGATAGCTTTTCGTAAGCTTAACGGTATCCTCCACTCCCTGAATGCTTGCTCCAACATTTACAATATAACCAATTCCGTTCTCCTGCATACTTAAAAGCAGGCTCTCCCTATCCTCATCAAATGCCTCATCATCATAATGGGCATGGCTGTCAAAAATCATAATTTACCTCCACGCATATTACATTCTGTTATTTTAGCAGTATCTGGGGTTTGTTGCAAGCAAAAGAGGTATATTTGTCCCCACAGACTACATATCTATAATGATAAAGGGAAAAGTGTGGCATGGGTCATATGTCGTTATTCCGCATATCCGTTATCCGCATCATTGGAAATTATCTTAAGGAGGCGCATTCATGCAAACGTATTACAATCTTTCGAAAGAAGAAGTCAGACAACAGATAAACGGCTCTGACCCGTTTCTGACTACCCAAAAAGCAAAGGCAAATCAGGAAAAGTACGGCAAGAATCTGTTAATTGAAGGCAAAAAGAAAAATCTGCTTCAGATTTTCCTGGAACAGTTTATGGATTTCCTGGTGGTGATCCTGATTGTCTCTGCCGTGATCTCGGGAGTTATGGGGGATATTGAAAGCACGGTAGTCATTTTAGTCGTAATTACGGTCAATGCTATTCTGGGAACCGCCCAGACGATTAAGGCGGAACATTCCCTGGCAAGCCTGAAAACCCTGTCAGCTCCCCTTGCGAAGGTAAAAAGAGACGGAAACATTGTAGAAATTCCTTCCAAAGAGGTTACCATTGGTGACCTGGTTTATTTAGAGGCAGGAGACAGCATTCCTGCTGACGGGCGCATTATGGAAAATGCCAGTTTGAAAATTAATGAAAGTGCCCTTACCGGCGAAAGTGTCAGCGTAGAAAAGACGGACCATCCTCTGAATGGGGACCTTGCCATCGGTGATCAGACAAATATGGTATTTTCAGGAAGCTTTGTTACATACGGCAGAGGAAGCTTTCTCGTTACGTCTATCGGGATGGATACCCAAGTGGGCAAGATTGCAAGCCTGTTAAAGTCAACCTCCGAGAAAAAGACTCCCCTTCAGGTGAACCTGGATAATTTTGGTCAGAAGCTGTCTGCTCTGATTATGGCAATCTGTACCCTGGTCTTCTGCCTGGATATCTGGCATGGTGCCGATATCGGAGATTCTTTTCTCTTTGCCATCGCCCTGGCGGTTGCCGCAATACCGGAAGCCCTCAGTTCCATCGTAACAATTGTCCTGTCCTACGGTACCCAGAAGATGGCTGCGGAAAATGCAATCATCCGAAAGCTCCAGGCTGTGGAAGGGCTTGGCAGCGTATCCGTCATCTGTTCAGACAAAACAGGAACGCTTACACAAAATAAAATGACTGTAGAAAATTACTACACAAACGGCAGGGATATTCCCATTTCCGGTCTGGATCTGAATAATGCTGCGCAGAATAAACTAATAACCTACAGCGTTTTGTGTAACGATGCATCCGGCACTGATGGCAAAGAAATCGGAGATCCTACGGAAACGGCGCTGATCCATGCAGGCGAATCTTTTTCATTCCCTACTGCTTCCATTCGAAAACGCAGCCCCAGAATCAGCGAGCTTCCTTTTGACAGTAACCGCAAGCTGATGTCCACCCTCCACTCCATTGACCGTCATATTGTTATGATTACAAAAGGTGCAGTGGATGTACTGGCTAAACGGCTCTCCTATATCGAAAAAGACGGACAGATCCGCAGTATCACCGTGCGGGATACCGCAAAGCTAAAACAGATGAACGAATATTACTCCCAAAACGGTCTGCGGGTACTGGCATTTGCCTATAAGACAGTAGAGCGCCCCCTGCCCCTTAAAATGGCAGACGAAAATAATTTAACGTTTCTGGGACTTGTAGCGATGATGGATCCACCCCGAAAGGAATCCGCTGATGCGGTTGCCAGATGTATCGAAGCGGGCATTACACCTGTTATGATTACCGGGGACCACAAGATTACTGCTTCCGCCATAGCAAAGAGAATCGGTATCTTAACCGACATGTCCCAGGCATGTGAAGGCTCTGATATTGAAAATCTCACGGATGAGGAGCTGGAAAAGTATGTGGAAAACGTCAGGGTTTATGCCAGGGTTTCTCCGGAACATAAAATCCGTATTGTGCAGGCATGGCAGAACAAAGACCATATCGTTGCCATGACCGGAGACGGTGTGAATGATGCTCCCGCTCTGAAACAGGCGGACATCGGCGTGGCAATGGGCATCACCGGAAGCGAGGTTGCCAAGGATGCAGCTTCTATGGTTCTGACGGATGATAATTTTGCCACAATTGTAAAAGCCATTGAGAATGGCAGAAATGTCTATGCCCACATCAAGAACTCCATTAAGTTCCTGTTATCCGGCAACTTTGGAGCCATTCTGGCTGTACTGTATGCATCCCTATGCAGTCTGCCGGTTCCCTTTGCACCGGTACACCTGCTTTTCATCAATCTTCTGACTGACAGCCTCCCGGCAATTGCACTGGGTCTGGAGCCCCACAGTACAGAGGTAATGAAGCAGCGCCCCCGCCCAAGGAATGAATCCATTTTAACAAGGGGATTTCTGCTGGGAATCGGAGTGGAAGGGCTGTCCATCGGTGTGACTACTATGATTGCCTTTATTCTGGGGTATCATGCTTCCGGGGCAGCGGTGGGCAGTACCATGGCATTTGCTACCCTCTGCCTTGCCCGCCTGGTTCATGGATTTAACTGCAAATCGGAACGGCCAGTGCTTTTAACAAAAAAATTCTTTAATAATATATACTTAATTGCTGCATTTGTCATTGGCGTTGCCCTGATTAATGCCGTACTTTTTATACCGGAGCTTCACAGTGTATTTAAAGTCGCTGATCTGGAGTTATCTCAGATCCTGACGGTGTATGATCTGGCTCTGATTAATCTTCCCGTGGTACAGCTCATGAAATATGCCCGTACCCACATGAGGCGGCAGTGCAGGTAAATGGTACTGTTTACACTTTCGGACACTCACAGCAATGGCACTGTAACGGCAGCTGTGCGTTCGGGATTGTTATGATGTGCCTGTTTGTTGGATGGATGTGCCTATTTGTTGGATGGTTCGCCTGTTTGTGGCGAGTGTGCCTGTTTGCATGATGAATGTGCCAAATTCAGGAATTCTACTTGTTTAATTCACTTTAAAGGAGTAAAATATAGAAAACTCTGTTTATTTGCGCATTCAAATAACATGGCAGAGAAAGTGTGAAAGAAAATCGCCTTCACACTGCTAATTTGGGAATACCACAAGCTGGCTTGGGGTATTCAGGGTGTCAATGTGAAACAAAAATCATGTCACACTTTCGATCGGTACAGTACCGCAGAAAAATCTGCAGCATGCAGGAGGTATAACTATGATTAACCTAACAAATGTTTCCAAGACTTACGGAAACAGTGGGAAGAAAGCTGTCGATTCCTTGAACTGGGATATTGAAGACGGCAAAATCACCGGCTTTATCGGGCCTAACGGCGCAGGCAAGACAACAACATTGAAAATGATCACCGGTATAACCAGACCTGACGAGGGCAGTATTACCCTGAACGGACTGGATATTTCCAAAGATCCCACAGAAGCTAAAAAACAGTTTGGCTTCGTTTCCGATTCTCCTGATAACTTTCTCAGGCTGAAAGGAATTGAGTATCTGAACTTTATGGCTGATATCTACGAGGTGCCGTCTCAGACGAGGTCCTCCCTCATAGATACTTTTGCCAAACGTTTTGATATGGAAGAAGCGCTGGGCAGCCGCATTATGGGATACTCCCATGGTATGCGGCAGAAGATTATGGTAATGGGTGCCCTGATCCACAATCCTTCCATTTGGATTCTGGATGAACCCTTAACCGGACTTGACCCGAATTCCGCATTTGTATTGAAGGAAATGATGCGGGAACATGCATCTACGGGAAAATCAGTCCTCTTTTCCACACATGTATTAGAAGTAGCTGAAAAATTATGTGATCAGGTGGCAATCATTAACAAGGGCAAGCTGTTATTCCTGGGAACGCTTGACCAGTTAAAAACCATCCATCCCCAAGAAGATTCACTGGAAAATATTTTCCTGGAGATTACGAAGAATGCATAAATTTTTTATACTCACGAAGATCCTGATCAAAAGCGGCCTGGGAATGACTCCTGTCACCAAAAATGGCGGCAGTCAAAATAAGAAACGGTCTGCTGGAGGTAATCGACAACTGTTGCTTGTATTCGTACTTGTGGTTTGTTTACTTCCTCTGGCCGGTACTTTATTCGCTTTTGGACGGACTTTTTACCAGACTTTTGCACAGTTAAATATGCCGGAAACTCCGGTTCAGCTGCTTTGCTATGCAGCTTCGTTTACCGTACTTGTATTTGCCCTGCCCTATGTGGTATCGGTGTTCTTCCTGTCTTCTGACCTGGAGACGCTGCTGCCCCTTCCTCTAAAGCCCTGGCAAATTATTGGTGCAAAATTTACAGCTGTACTAATTTATGAATACCTGATTATTGCCCTTTTTATCCTGCCTCCATTTCTGGGGTATGGCATTGAGGCACAGGGTGGCGTGCTGTTCTGGGTGTTTATGATCCTGATTGTACTGGTACTTCCTGTAATTCCACTGATTTACGCATCACTGATCGCAATACTGATGATGCGGATTTTTAAGAATATCAAGAATAAAGAGATGATCAGCACTGTCTGTTCCTTTTTGATGATCATTATTATCTGCGGTGCCAGCATGATGGTAAACCGTACACCGGATGCAGCTGAAATGGCAAATCTGGTACTTGCCAACAAGAACCTTCTTAGTAAGTTGAATATTATATTTCCGAATCTGACATTTGCCGGTAATGCATTGGTTCATTCCAGCATCCTGTCCATGCTGCTGTTTCTTTTACTTGCGGCGTTATTCCTGATCCTCTTCTTATTTATTGCGGACAGAATTTACCTGGGCGGAGTTATGGGAATGCAGGAAGTGACCTCTAAGCGCCATAAAATGTCCCAGACCGAAAAAGAGTCCTACAGCCGCAGCAAAGGACCAATTAAAGCCTATGCCTTAAAAGAGTTCAAACTGCTTTTTCGCACACCGGTATATTTTATGAACTGCCTGATGACACCAATTATTTTCCCGCTTTTGATCGGGATTCCCATCATCATTTCACTGACCGGCTCGAAAGTGGATCTCACACCACTGCTTACCCAGATCCAGACTACTGCTGGAAGTACCGTTACCGCACTTTTACTTCTGCTTTCTTTCGTGCTTCCAATCTTTATCGGTGGCTCCTGCATGGTAACCAGCACCTGTATCTCTAGGGAAGGACAGGGATACATTTTCATGAAGTATATCCCCATGTCATACCGGGATCAACTTCGCGGTAAGATTCTGAACGGATTTTTGGTCTGCCTGGCAGCTACAATGCCTTACACCCTCATCTGTACAGTACTGGGCATGATTTTCCTGAATGCAAATTTCCTTGTGATTATTTTCTGCCCCGTGATCACCGTACTTACACTGCTTTTGATAAACTATGCCGCACTGTGGGCTGATCTTACAAACCCGAAACTCATCTGGGAAAGTGAACAGGCAGCCGTGAAGCAGAACTTTACTGCAACGATTCTGTTGTTTGCTGTATGGATTGTCGGTTTCGCAATTGCAGGAGGTGCGTTTGCCCTTTATAGTTTCCTTGGACTTCCTTCTATTTTAATTGCTCTGTTCTTCTGCATTGTTATGGGGATTTTGTTATTTGTGATTCGAAATGAGGTCTATTCTTATGGAGCAAGGAGAATTGATGAATTAGATTAAATAGATTAATGAATTTTATTTAGTAGATTTATTATATTAATTAGATGTGTTGATAGCTGGGATGCGGGGACCATGGGGTTATGCTGTGTGGTTCCTGCATTTTATTAATTGTAGTTCATTAAATAACTTAACTATGGTTGCAATAACATCTGCCCAGTTCAACTCCGAAGCATATGTATACTTTACCTGAAACTTTATCCATAATCTCTGCATTTCCGCATCATTCATGATATTATCCAGAATTTTATTATAATTTCTTACCGCCTCAAGACTGTTACGCTTCAGAGATGTTCGTCTGATAGCGGTTCGTAACATATTCATATCTAATTCCTGATACTTTAACATGTAAAGTATGGAAACATCATAAAAATCCCTCATCCGCGTATTCAAAATATTTCTTGTTAGAATGGTTTCCATTTTTTCTGCTAAAACAGTTTCTAAATTATATGCCCAAATCTCAATGTCTCTGTCATCCAGTATTAACTTATAGGTGTATTTCACTTCATGCGGAGTAATCATATCTCCTGTAGAAATATCAACTTTCATTGGAATAACAGTCTCATTCACCATACCCTGCAGACTTATGCGAAAACACCTGTAATCAAATTCTTCCCGAATTTCACTGATACTTTTGATAATCATTATAACACCGTCACCGATATTCATACTTGCCAGCTCAGCAAAGATTACTTTAATATTATTAAGAGATAATTGTATATTCTTAACGGATGTGTCCAGATCCATGGTAGATCTGGCATTTATACCAATCATGGCTGCCACCAGCATGCCGCCTTTCAGAATAAAATTATTCTTATATTTTGAAAGGGATATGCGTTCCAATAATCGCTCCATCATGTAATTACGTTGTAAAATCTGAGCATTGATGCCAGTTTTCTTTGACATCCCATTTAGAAGATCTTTTATCTGCCTCGAAGTCATACCAAAAATCCCTCCAATTCCGTCCGTACTTTCTTATATAAGCTCATTTTATTTGCATATTCCATTAATTGGAGAATGTCTTTCTCCTTGCTTGCGGCATATGTCTTCAATGCGCTGTAGTACATATCTTTGTCCATTTTCCCCTTAGCTTTGACAATATCGCAAATAGTACGTTCCCGGTCATAAACTGAGATCTCTCTTCCATATATTGTCCTACCGCTAATAATACCTATTCCGAACATTTCCGGCATAACAGTAACTACCGAAATTCCTGAACTCCTAAGTCTTCCAGTTCCATAACCTCTGGGCACTGTTACCGTATACATCATCGGATCTCTATCTGTTAAGTCATGCATATACAATGCAGTCTCATTTGAAAATACAATATTTTTAGATCTCATTTGAATACAATACATTTCATCCAAATAAACTTCTGAAGAGATATAAATTCCAAAACCCGCTTTCTCCAATAATCCCTTTTCCAATAATTTAGGTAACACCTGTCTTGGTATTCCTGATGCCTCTATTTCTTTTGTTGTCAAAACATCATTCTTTTCTTTAAATAGTTTTTTTACCTTTTCATAATAATTCATAGCATACCACCTTTTACTCTCGTGCTACAGTTATAACATATTGTTGCACTAATGTAAAAATTTTAATTTGATATATTGATAAAAATATATTATTCTATAATTTCTTGTTTTCAAAATTTTATTTTATATACTAATTAGTATATAAAATTATACTATACTTTACTATTGTTTTCAATATTTATTTATTATAAAATGTAAATATAAAAAAATATTTTGAAGGAGATTATTTTGAACGATTTAGATTTTTCTAAAATTGGACTAAAAATGAAACATTTAAGAATAGAACAAGGCGTCACACAGGAAAAAATTGCCGGAGATTTAGGATGTACAGTTTCTTTTGTCAGTAATGTAGAAAATAACCGCACGAAACTAAACCTGCGCACTTTACTCTATTATGCTGCTCTATGTAATGTATCTGTGGATTCTCTGCTGGATGCCGGAAAGACTTCTCCGTCTCAATTAAATGAGGATCAGCAGACAGACAAAGAACTATTACATATTTTTCATACCTTCTCTCCTGATGAGCGCAAAAAAATGATTAAAATTTTAAAAATATGGAAATCACAATAAAAGAACATTTTGATTTTTAGTAAATTATTCTTTTGCTAAAAAGGGACTGCCATTGACAGTCCCTCCCATTTCCTTATAAATTCTCCCCTGGAATCTCATACCCCCAGGACCTCCGCATATCATCCATAATCTCCAGCACCCGGATGGTTTCTTCATGGGGCATCTCACTGCACTGGGTATTACCTGCTTTTATCGCCCTGCGGCACGCTTCTACTTCATATTCATATCCTGTAATCTGCACAGGCGGCGTGTATGCAGCCACTTCTTTGTAATTCTCGTCGAAGACTTTGATTTTTTCGATGTTATTTACATTTGTGATCTCTATATAGCCTTTGTCACCGAAGATATTTGCCCTGCGGTTCAGCGCACCAAGCATACTGCTATGCATTACAGCCATTTCCCCGTTCTCAAATACCATGGTGATGCTGTCCGTATAATCAACCCCTTTTTCGGACATGACTGCACTGGAGGAAACTTTGCTGATTTTATTTCCAAACACCATCATTGCGAAGTTTACCATATAGACTCCCACATCCAGTAACGCCCCGCCAGCCAGGGACGGTTCCACCATCCTGGTGACATTTCCCAGGAAATAGCCCAGATTGCCTGTCAGGGAAGTAACTGTTCCAATCACTCCGCTGTCTATGATATCATTTACCATTTTCCGGGAGGGCATATATCTTGTCCAGATTGCCTCTGTCAGAAGAAGCCCTTTCTCTTCCGCCATTTGCAGGACTTCTCTTGCCTGTCTGGCGTTAACGGTAAAGGATTTTTCACAAAGGACATGTTTGTGATGCTCCAGGCACATTTTGATATGGGCATAATGATGGGAATGGGGTGTTGCTATATATACCAGATCTACCTCTTCGTCGGAAAGCATTTCCTCATAGGAACCATAGGCTTTGGTAAATCCATATTGAGCCCTAAAATCCTGTGCACGTTTTTCGTCCCGGGCTGCCACTGCATAAGCTTCTACTGTTTTCATTTTTGTAATGGTAGCTGCCATTTTATGGGCAATCTGCCCGGCTCCCAGAATTGCCATTTTCATTCTTGGCTCCTTGCATATGGCTCTATCGTCGGTACTTCCTGAATCAGCAGCCTGAAAATGTTGTTCTATTTTTTTCTCCATTTTATTCCCTTTCACTTTTTATTGTCCATAGTATGCATTTGGTCCATGTTTACGCATGAAATGTTTATCCCGGATTACCTGTGGTGCTTCCTGGACGCCTGGTCTGAGCATTTCGGTACGGCACGCCATTTTGGCTACCTCTTCTAATACTACTGCATTGTGAACTGCTTCCTTTGCATCCTTTCCCCAGGTAAAGGGTCCATGATTTGCGCAGAGCACTCCCGGGACGTAAGAAGGATTCTTCTCCGTAAAGGTTTCAATAATGACTTTTCCGGTATTTGTCTCATAGCCCGTTTCAATTTCTTCTGGGGTAAGATTTCTTGCACAGGGAATCTCTCCGTAAAAATAGTCTGCATGGGTAGTCCCGTAACAGGGTATGCTTCTGCCCGCCTGTGCCCAGGATGCCGCCCATGGGGAATGGGTATGTACCACCCCGCCTATTTCCGGAAAAGCTTTATATAATTCCAGATGGGTGGGTGTATCGGATGATGGTTTCAATTTCCCTTCCACCTTATTTCCATTCAGATCCATTACCACCATATCCTCCGGATGAAGATTCTCATAGTCCACACCGGAGGGCTTTATTACAAACAGGCTCTTTTCCCGGTCTATTCCGCTTACATTTCC
The DNA here is from genome assembly GCF_034124845.1 of Robinsoniella sp. NCBI lineage: Bacteria > Bacillati > Bacillota > Clostridia > Lachnospirales > Lachnospiraceae > Robinsoniella > Robinsoniella sp. Next base: position 9,618 of record NZ_JAWYAJ010000282.1, on the reverse strand, counting down.
CCAGGTATAGGTGATTAACCCTCTGGCAGGCAGCTCCATATTAGCCTCATATACCAGTTGTTTTAATTCTTCTAACATATTACTCCTCCATGGAATCTAATATTTTACCCATTCTGGTGCGGGCATCCTTCAGATCATCTCTCCAGTTTACGCTTCCCGTGTACCAGAATTCTGTTACAAATTTACGCACTCCCATTTCCCAGGCGGAAGCAATCATCTCTTCAAAGTTTACATGCCCCGTTCCAAAAGGAATTTCACGGAATTTCCCAGGCACCGTCTCTTTTAGGTGGACAGAAGCAATATGTCCGGCTCCTGCTCTTAAATCTTTCTGTACATCGGTATCGTAGCTGACCGATGCATTTTTGATATTTCCGCTGTCGGGATATACCGCCAGATAGGTAGAATTTATATTTTTCACATAATTCATTGCCTTTTCCACGGTATTCATAAACTCTGTTTCCATTGTTTCAAATCCTAATGTAATGCCCAGGCTTGCCGCCATCATAACGGCTTTTTTCAGGTTCTTTTCAAAACGCTCTGCCGTTTCCGGGGTAGATTGTTCATAGTATACATCATAGCCCGCCAATTGAATAATCCGGATTCCCAGATCATCAGCCAGACATATTGCCTTTTCCATGATGTCCATTCCACGGCGCGCAATTGCGGGGTCACTGCTGCCAAGGGGATATCTGCGGTGTCCGCTCAGGCACATGGTTCTGACGGGGATTCCGGTGGCGTACATGGTGTCGATCAGCTCCAGCCGCTCCTGTTTTGACCAGTCGAGCCTGGCAAGCTTTTCTGCTGTTTCATCAATGCTGATTTCCAGGAAATCAAAACCGGCGGATTTAGCAGCCTGCAGCTTCTCTTCCCAGGTTAGCTCAGACGGCATTGCTTTTTCGTATAATCCAAGGGTATATGCTTTCATTTTTATTCCCATTGCATATTGCAGACGTAATATGAATATGCAATATTGCCACATAAAACAGGTTGAAAAAACTCATCGTGGCTTCCTTTCTATTATAATTTTCTTTCGACCTGGTGCTGCTGTAAATGGTAGGGATTGTCAGCAGTCCCTTAATTTTTAAAATACTTCCACGCTCCGCTAAGCCCCTTTATGACTGCACGATATGCTTCGTACTTCTCTTCATATATTTTGCTGTATTCTAAGCGGGGCATTACTGTTTTGGTGATGGTTACCGTGCGGCGGATGGCGTCCTGATAATCGGTGTAGATTCCGGCTGCTATTCCCGCTGCCATTGCGGCTCCCTGTGCCCCCAGTTCTTTGTCTTCGATTACATCAACCGGAATCTGAAGTGCATCTGCGAAGATCTGCACCCATACGTCTGAGTTTGCCGCGCCGCCGGACAGTCTGATGCTTGCCGGTACGGAACGGTTCTGCAGTAATTTTTTCACATGGGTGAGATGGGAAAATACAATGCCTTCATATACAGCCCTTAGCATGTGCTTCTTATTGTGGTATCCGGTTAGTCCCACAAAGGTTCCCTTTGCCAGTGCGTCTTCATTGGAACCGTTTAAAAAGGGCAGGAAGATCACGTTAGATTCTTCCGGCTTGATCTCATCCACCCATTTGTTTGTGATATCATAAATGGACTGCCCCTCTTTTTTTGCTTCCTCTTTTTCAAAATTCAGAAGATTTCTTATAAACCATTCCATGTTCCCTGCAGATGTGGGACTGCTTTCTTCGATCAGATAATATCCCGGTATGCAGAACATCGAGTTTAATGCTACGGTTTGATTGGTTACCGGAGCTTTTCCAATGAATTCATTGATGCTCCAGGTTCCTGCGATCATGCACATCTGCTCTTCGTCTGACAGCCCGGAAGCAATCCCGCAGGCATCCACATCAAACATGCCTGCAGCAACGGGAATTCCCTGCGGCAGCGAGGTCTTTGTACTTGCCCCTGCCGTTACACAGCCGCAGAGATCAGCAGATCCACGAAGAGGGGGCAGCTTTTCATATATTTCTTCTAAGCCAAAGAGCTTCAGGTGTTCTCTGTCATATTTACCGGTACTTAAGTTCACCAGATTGGCTCCTGTAAAGTCTGATCGTTCTGCAAATGCTTCCCCGGTCAGGCGATATCGGATATAGTCTTTTACTGCGAATATAAACTTCGTATTTGCAATCACCTCAGGATGATGATCCTTTAGCCACGCCAGAATACTCACCGGCTGGCATGCCAGTATTTCCTGGTAAGATTTTTCGAATACCTTTTCCCTTGTGCCGTCGCGATTCCATCTTTCCACATACTCCCAGGCTCTGGCATCTGTGGACAGGATTCCATGATAGGATGGTCTGTCATCGTATCCCACCATATACAGCCCCTTTCCATGCCCCGAAAATGATATGCCGGCTATATCGTTGGGATTTATCCCGCTTTTTGCTATCGCTGCCCGGATAGCCGCTGCGTTCACTTCCCAAAGATCCTCCATATCCCTTTCCGTATACCCGGGCTTTGGTGTAATCGTCACAGTGGGGACGCTTGCTACGGAAATCTGTCTCCCCTCCTGGTCAAAGATCGCTGCTTTTGAAAATGTTCCCCCATTGTCAATCCCCATCAAATATTTCATCCAATGCCACTCCTTTCAAATTCTAGAGCGTGTTTGAAAATTCATTCCTGCCATCTGCACGCCCCACTCCGCTCTCTACTTAGCTGCAGGTACTTCTTTTGGCACATCCGGATGATTTGGTCCGAAATGTTTTAGTAAAACCAATGGCTCCACCTTACTTTCATTGGTAATCACAACACCCTCTTTTGCAGTTCCTTCCGACACAAAGAATTCATCTGAACTTTGCTGTCCGAAGCGGAGCAATGTCACTGCCTCTGCATCATACACACCCATTTTTCCATGTCCCTGGATGAAGATGCATCCATAAGCAGCCCCATCTTGGATGGTTACTGTCTGCCCCGGATAAATGGTTAATTCTTTTGCTGCTACATAATCATTTGCGTAAGTTACCCATTTTTCCACATACTGTTCTGTCTCCCTTGCTGTAACAGGCGGTCTGAAATAGGTCTGTTTGTAATGGGGGTCCGTGTTCTTTTCCCAGTCAAGAAGGCTGAATATATAATCTATGTCATCCTTTTTATCCTCGGGGCATTCCTCTACCAGCATGTCTCTGGAGTATATTTCCCCGGAAACTACATTTTCTTCTACGGAGTTTACATCGGAGTTCCACTGTGGCTCATAGGTGAGATAAGATGCGGGAGCATGAATAACCCCAGCCGGAGTATACCAGCCTGTCCCAAGCTGTACCCGGTAAGCCCTGGACAATTCCGTAATTCTGGTATCATCGTTATTATAATTACGCAGTCTTCTCTTCACCTCTTCCGGGTCTGTATCCGGATCGAAACCGAAATAGGTAGCATTGCATTCCCCCTGGTAGTTGTTCAGCTGTTTGGGAAAATAGTAGCATTCCGGTTTGCCAAGCTTCCCTACTCTTGCTGCATCCTCAAATGTAAGATGTACATGATGGAAAAGGGGATTTTCAAAATCAAAGAATTTAGAATACATGGGCCAGCCGCCATATTTCTCCATAAGTTCTTTTCCCACAATTTTTTCACCCATTGTATCAATGGCTTCTTTTAATGTGAATTTCTCATCTGTTTCATAGGATACGGCTACATAGCTCATTCCTTCATCCGGAGCTGCCAGAGGACCGTTGTTTGCCGGTATGGTAGAAGAAAACCATCTCTCTTTGATAGACCCTCTCTCAATTCCCAGTGCGTAATAGTCATCCGGATGTAACTTCAACCGGTGTCCTGCCTTTCCAAATCTTCTTGGTACAAAGGTGGGATTTAAACGGAAGATCCCGCCTCCTTCTTCAAATACTTTTTCTATTAATGTCTGGTCTGCCATATTTTTCTGTTCCTTTCCTGTTTTCTATGTTCTCAATTTTGTTTCCTATTGTTCTTTATTGTTTTCATTTTCTTTTCTATTGTTTTCTATTTCATCATTCAGCTATATTTTAATATTTTCAAAAGCTTCCCGCCCTTCCAGTATCCGGAAAGTAATCCGGTACTCTGCGGATTCTCCGGGTTCCAGATATTTCATGGAACCGTTTTTGATTGCATCCTCTATACCGTCAATCGTTGCATTTGCCGGCTCCAGCCCCATGACGTACTCACCTGCGCCCATCATTTTCCACTGTACAAAATGATCCAGTGCCGCCAGGTCTATTTCCATCTCTATACCAAGGTTTAGCTCGGGATTATAAACTGCCGCATGTCCATGGTTGTTCCCGTCCGGAATCAGCTTGTGGTAATAACACATTTCCTCATAATCGGGGTCTGCCTGCTGGGTTTTGTACCACTCCTTTAATCCTATTTTTGCATGTTCTGTCCTGGGTGTAACTTTTGCGGAAGGGATATACACCTCGCTTGCGGGGCTTAAGATGGGGTATCCGATGTTGCAGTGATATAGAATCATATGCCTTGCTTTTTTATATCCCTCATTTGTTACTCTGTCCGTAATGGTGAATTCTTTTTCCCGGTAGCCGCACCGTATATTTCTCTTTAATGTCAGCTTATCCTGGAATATCTCTGCATCCTGCATACTTCCCTGGATCTCTATGTACGGGCTGCCGTCTGTTTCCACCAATTCATACCGAAATTCCTTTGCGGGAATGTGGGATACATTTCCATGCAGTCCATAGGCTTTTCCCTCATATTCACAGGGTGCGCCGGCAATTTTCAAACCGCAGGTGGTTAAAAATCCAGCCGTAAAGCTTTTTAGGAATCCCAGTTTTTGGTCATCAAAATATTCCGGTGCCGCAACTCCGCAGGGCGAGATATATCCAAAGTTCTCTCCGTTAAAACTCAGAAATGGAATGTCCATGCCTCTGTCTGCATTTACGTCAAACTGCATTCCCGACCGGTTTGCCACTTCCAGCATGGTAACGCCCCTCGCTTTTCCCTCCTGCAATTTCACCTTCTTTATCTGAAACAGCTGGTCTCTATTTCCAACATATTTTTTTTCATCGTTATAGTTCATTACATCACCTCTCAGAGCGTGTTCAGCACACACCTTTTTGCAGCACAATATTCGCGTAACGCGCCGTTGTCCCGGTCTGTACAATCAGATATGCCTTCTCAGACTCTTCATAAAAAGGAAGGCGGTCTATCAATTTAAATTCCTCAAATGCACGGTCTGTATCATGTTTTCTTAATATAGAGTCGTAGACATCCCATATTTCAGGTACCGGCTCTGTGGGCAGGTTCTCCATAAGCCTTACCGGATGCTCTATAAAGTTATCCAGCGGGAAAAATGGCAGGATGGCTTCCAGAAGTTCCGGGACTTCCACCCCTTCTAATCGGATCAGGCGTTTTGCATGTGCCGCTGCAGGATAATTGGCATCGGCGATAATCAGGACATCACTATGTCCCATTTCCATCATTACTTTCATCAGTTCCGGTGAAATAATCTTAGGTATATTCTTAAGCATACTGCTCCCTCATTTCTAATGTTGCCCCCGCCATCAGACTGTGTTGTAATATTGTAATCCAACATTACTATCTGACACGAATCCCATTGACGGAGGCTGTCATAATTTCTTATTTGATAAATTCGTCTACATTATCTTTGGTTACTAACTGGAACGGAATACGGATATCATATTCCACCTTTTCTCCCTTAGCCAGTGCCAGAGCGGTGTCCACAGCTGTTGATCCCTGTCCTTCCGCATCCTGGAATACGGTACATGCCATTTCCCCATTTTTAACTGCCGTCAGAGCATCCGAAATCGCATCAACGCCGGTGATCATTATATCTGTTCTGCCTGCTGCTTTACATGCTGATAATGCGCCCAGAGCCATGTCGTCATTTTCGCAGATGATTCCTTTTAATTCGTCGCCATAGGTAGTAATCCAGTCTTCCGCCAGTGCCAGAGCTTCTTCCCGCTTCCAGTTTGCAGTCTGTTCTGCCAGCAGTTCATACTTATCAAATAAACCTGCTTCTTCATAACCTGCCCAGCGGCCTACCTGGCCCGCCTGTCCCATTGGACCCTGGATGACACAGATTTTGGAGCCTTCCGGGAGATTTTCTAATACATAGTTTGCTTCGATCAGACCGGATTCTTTATCCTCACATCCTACAAAGGACTGGTAATCCTTATTTACCGTATCGCAGTTGCAGTTTACAATGGGAATCTTTGCTTCATTTGCTTTTGTAATACAGGGGCTGCTGCCATCCATATCCTGGGCATTTAAAATAATGGCGTCTACCTGCTGTGTGATCAGGTTTTCTGTGATTTCGATCTGCTTGTTCACGTCTCCTTCCGCATCATTCATAAGCAATTTTACACCCAGTTCTTTTCCTCTTGCCTCAATGGCATCTGCAATTCTCTTAACAAACGTATCGGAATTGTCTTTCATAATAACGCCGATGGTATAGTCTCCATTGTCAGAGGAAGCTGCTGCTGCCTGTGTAGCTTTTTCCACTGCTTCTGTGCCTGCATCCTCTGCTTTTGTATCTTCTGCCTTTGTATCTGCTGACGTTTCTGCTTTTGTGTCTGCCGATGTTTCCCCTTTCGTCTCTGCCTTTGCTGCCTCGGTTGTCTTGGCTGCTTCTGTTGTCTTGCCGCCTCCCTGTCCACAGCCTGCGAGAACAGATGCCACCATTGCCACTGCGAGTAAACCACTGATCATTTTCTTCTTCATACCTTTATATCCTCCTTATATTTTAATAAATAGGTATCTCGTAATGCATTGCATAAATTCCTACGCTCTAGCACACGCTATCTGCGTCAGGCACTAGAGCACAGTTATTTACGCAACGCAGTACTTGTAATTGTGTCATTCTCTGCTCTTTGTCTTCATATCCATCAGTACAGCCAGTAAAATAATGAATCCTTTTACGATCTGCTGCCAGAAAGAATTGACATTAACCAGGTTCAATGAGTTACTGATTAATCCGATAATGATAAAGCCGAATATGGTGCCCCGCAGTCCGCCGATACCACCGCTCATACTGGTGCCGCCGATTGCCGTCGCCGCAATAGCATCCAGTTCAAATCCTTCTGCCGCCGTTGGCTGTCCGGAACTGATGCGGGCTGATAAAATCAGACCAACGATACCGCAGCAGACTCCCGATAATATGTAAACCATCATTTCTACTTTACGCGTCTTCACACCGGAGAGTTTTGCAGCGTTCTTGTTGCCGCCGATTGCAAATACATATCTTCCGAAGGTGGTACATTTTAATACAACCAGACCAATAATGCACACGATGACCAGTATGATAATCGGTGTGGGGACACCCAGCACATTTCCCTGTCCGATTGCAAGGAAGGATTCATTCGTAATGGTATATGGCTTTCCGTTGGAGTACACCATGGCGAATCCACGTCCGATTGTGGTACTTGCCAGGGTTGCAATAAATGGCTGAAAACCAATATAAGCAACCAGGTATCCGTTCAATACACCAAATGCTACTGCTGCCAGGACACCCACCACACATGCCAGAAATACATTTCCATCGTTCATCAGCAGAGAACCGCTGATTACACTGGTAACTGCCACCAGCGATCCTACCGATAAGTCAATTCCTCCCGTCAGGATAATGAAGGTCATTCCCACTGCCAGGATGCCGTTGATGGAAACCTGACGGAGAATATTTAAAATATTTCCGCTGGATAAAAATACAGGTTTTACAATAGTCATCAGTACTACGATAAATATGATTACAAATACCAGACCAAATTCCCGCAGTACCTTTCCCCAATTCTTTTTATTATTCATTCTTATACCCATTGCAGCTTACAGGCTAGTATAACTTAAAGTAAATAGCTGAATGGTTCGGTGAGGATGATTTTTGAGAGTGCATGTGTAAAAACGGAGGCGTAGCGGGCTACGCTGAGTATTTTACACATGTGCTATCGGAAAATCAGACCAGCGAACATTTGGTTATTTGCTGTGAGTTATACTATCCTGAAATGCTGCTTTCTCCTTTCAATCTTGTCTCCGCCCGGAGCATGTTGGAAATTACTGCCGCAAAATGATGCGTACAGCTGTCGGAAATCATTTTTAAACAGTCCCCAGTGCTAATTTTAAAATTGTCTGCTGGGATTTCGTTTCCTCCCCCTGAAGTTCTCCTGTAATCTTGCCTCTGGACATTACAATCACTCGGTTGCTCATGCCAATCAGCTCCGGCATTTCAGAAGAGATCATGATAATTGCCATACCCTGCTTAGCAAGGTCTACCATCATTCGGTAAATCGCTGCTTTCGCTCCCACATCAATTCCTCTGGTGGGTTCGTCCATAATTAAAACTTTCGGGTCCGCCAGAAGGCATTTCGCCAGAACTACCTTCTGCTGGTTACCGCCTGACAGGCTGCTCACCAGATCATGTATGCCATTCATTTTCGTTGTCATCTTCCGCGCCATTTCATCACAGATTTTTCTTTCTTTTGCTTTATTGATAAAGCTTGCACGGCTGTATTTATCTGCATTCTGGAGTGTGATATTCTCCTTAATATCCCGGCAGAGCACCAGTCCCAGATCTTTTCTGTCTTCAGATGCCATAATGATATGGTAGCGGTTGGCATCCTTGGGGTGGGTGATGGTAATGGGCTTTCCCTCCATAATAATCTCACCGCTGTCCAGCCTGTCATATCCTACCAGGGCGCGCATTACTTCGCTTCGTCCTGCACCGACCAGACCTGCAATCCCCAGGATCTCCCCCGCATACACCTTCATGTTCACGTCCTGGAATACACCTTTTCTGGTAAAGTTCTGAAGTTCCAGAACCACTTCACCTTTTGGAGTATCGTTGACGGGATATCCGCCTTCCAGCTCCCGCCCCACCATCATGTTAATCAGCTCTTCCGGCGATGCTTCCGATACTCTGACACAGCCGATAAAACTTCCGTCCCTAAGAACCGATACCCGGTCAGCCAGCTGAAATACTTCATCCATTCTGTGGGAAATGTAAACGATGCCTACATTTTTGGCTTTGAGATTGTCGATAATCCGAAACAGGATCTCCGTTTCCGTCTCCGATAAGGAGGAGGTGGGTTCATCCATAATGATAACTTTGGAATCATAAGAAACCGCTTTTATGATTTCCATCATCTGAACCTGTGCAATGTTCAGATGCTTCATTTTCATATTTGGTTTTATCAGCTCTTCTAAACCGTATTCCTCTAAGATTTTTTCTGTTTTCTTATTCAATTCTTTTACATCAACAAAGGGAAGTCCTTTGATTTTTTTATTCTCTCTGCCCAAAAAGACATTTTCGGCAACTGTCATCTCCGGTATGGGGCTTAGTTCCTGGTGGATCATAGATATTCCCATATCCAGTGCATCCCTGGCATCCTTAAAGTCAACCCGCTTACCCTGGAAAAGGATCTCTCCGCTGTCCCTGGTATAAATCCCCATGATAATCTTCATAAGTGTTGACTTCCCGGCTCCGTTTTCCCCCATCAGCGCATGGAGTTCACCGGGTTCGATACACAGTTCTACATTATTTAATACATTTACGCCTGCAAAGGATTTGCTGATTCCTTTTGCTTCCAGGATATATTTTTCACTCTGCAAAACACATCCTCCTTTCTTACTTTTCAGACAGGTTTTGGTATAATTTCAGATCCGGATTATCAGA
>NZ_JAWYAJ010000281.1:79865-83317 GCF_034124845.1 Robinsoniella sp. | reverse complement strand
GAGCACTTGACTTTTAATCAAGTTGTCCGGGGTTCGAATCCCCGATGTCTCACTAAAAAGAACCCTGTAGGAGTAATAATCCTGCGGGGTTTTCTGTATTTAGGCAGAATAACAATAACAGGGTATCTAATACTATTTTATTAAATAAATATCAATAAAATATAGCAAATGAATAAGCCATGGATTTGTGGGAAAAATCACAGATACGGGATAAAGAGGATTGCGTTTTGCAGCCTATGAAAGGGTATGGTATGGAAAATGGCGAATGATAGTAAGAAGGAATTACTCCTTCAGGGAAGTATTCTGGCAGTGGCAGGTATTATCGTAAAGTTGATTGGATTTTTATATCGTATTCCAATGGCAAATATGCTTGGCGAAGTGGGAAACGGTTTATATGGAGTAGCCTTTGGCATTTATAATATTGTTTTAACGTTATCGTGTTCCAGTCTTCCTTTGGGATTATCTAAGTTAATATCCCAGTACGAGATTAAAAAGGAGTATCGGAGTGCCTATCGTCTATTTCGTAATTCTTTAATATTGGCAATGATTGTTGGGGGGATTTTTTGGGTATTAATTTATTTTGGGGCTGATTTTCTTGAGATGTGTTATGCGAAACCAGGTTTAGCAAAACCCCTTCGGATTGTTGCTCCAACTACTTTTGTAATGGCTATTTTGGGCGTAATGCGCGGATTTTTTCAGGGTAAAAACACCATGATTCCATCGGCAGTTTCCCAGATTATAGAGCAGATCATTAATGCTATTATCAGTATTGTTGCAGTTATGCAGTTTATGAGGGTTTATCAGTCATCTGCGGATGTATTTGCCTATGGCGCGGCAGGTGGTATCATGGGTACACTATGCGGTGCTTTGTCTGCATTTGCCTTTTTATTGGTTTTATATTTATTATATCGTCCGGGTTATATCAGAAGAGTGAAAAGGTGTAAGAATCGTCATGTGGCATCGGATGGAAGATTAAACAAATTATTACTGATGACTTTAATTCCTATTTCTTTAAGTCAGGCAGCATATCAGCTCAGTGGTACTCTGGATGACTTAATATTTGGAAATATCCTGAATTTTAAGGAATTAGCTGTTGATTTTGTAACTGCAATTCAGGGTGTGTACAGTACGCAGTATAACCTTCTTATAAATATACCTATTGCGTTCGCGTCTTCATTGGCGGTGTCGATTGTACCCAGTATTGTTGCGTCTAAAGAACGTCACGATCGAAGAGGAATATTTGAGAAGGTGAACTTTATTAATAAGTTCGTGATGGTGCTTACAATTCCATCTGCTATTGGTTTTATGGTTCTGGCGCGTCCCATTATATCCTTAATTTTCGCAGCCTTGACGGAACACAGAGATTTGTCGGTACACATGCTGCAAATAGGATCGGTATCAATTGTATTTTACTCTTTGTCATCCATATCAACAGCGATACTGCAGAGCCTGAACAAAATGAGAGAGCCTATTGTGAATGCATTCATTGGCTTGGTTGTACATTTAATATTTGTCTGTCCTCTCTTGATTTTTACGGAAATGAACGCTTATATTTTAGTTGTTGGAAATATTATTTTTCCATTGGTGATCTGTGTGTTGAATGAGAGATCTTTAAATAGGGAGTTACATATCCATAAGGATGTGAAGAGGACGTATATTATTCCTATCATAGCGTCCCTGATTATGGGGATTATTGTGTTTTTGGTCTACTGGATTGTGGATAAGTTTATCGGAAATACAATTGTCTCATTGGTAGTACCGCTAATCATTGGTGTTTGCAGTTACTTTTTCTTTGTTTTTGCTTTTCACTGCTTTTCGTTGGAGGAACTTTATGATCTTCCAATGGGGAGAACAATAGCACGATTTACGGGAAGGTTTTACCGGTAGTATTTCATATATATAATAGTTTGAAAAGCGACTACGGCTATCCAGCCGATACCAGTAGAAATTGCTACTGCAGGCAGCCCAAGCCGGGGGATTAGCAGGAAGGATAGTAAAGTCCGCAAGGTTATATGGATAATTGTACCGATAAATGGAATACTCACATGACCGCAGCCCCGGTAAAATCCCACGAAAGAGTTTCCAATGAAGCACAGGACATAGAAACATGATATTGCCTGTATATAGGATGCTCCGTCATTTAACAGTCCGGGCTGTGTTGTAGCTGCAAGTAGGGATATGCCGGGACCGCTGGTTGTATACATTAGCAGAGACATGGTGATACCCAGGAGGACTAAGAGCATTAAGCCAGTATAAAAGCCAGAGCGGGTACGTTTTTTATTGCCGGCACCTGTGTTTTGATCGGTAAAAAGTGAGATGGACTCAGCGCCGCTGTCACCAAATGCATTTGCCAGCCCTTCTATGCGTCCAGCGGCAGTATAAGCTGAGATCGATTCTGTCCCCAATGTGTTGACGGCACCCTGAATGAATAGTTTTCCGATATACAGACTGGATTGGTGAAGTGCTGAGGCGGCAGCAAAGCATATAGTCTGGCGGAGTAAGTCAGGGTCCGGGTAAAGGTCTTCTTTTTGAAACAGCAAAAAAGGAAGACTTTTTTTAATGTAACAAAGGCAAAGAAAGGCAGATAGGAGCTGAGAGATAACCGTTGCCCATGCGGCGCCGGCAATTCCCAGTCTAAATCCCGCAACCAGAATCAGATCAATCAGTACATTGGTGCCAATAGATATCAGGAGGAATAATAACGCATACTTTGTATTTCCAATTGCGCGCAGAACAGAGGCGCAGAGGTTATAGAGAAAGGATGCCGAAAGAGCGCCTAAAATTACATTTAAATAACTGTATACATATGGAAAAATAACTGGGGGCGTTTGGATCAGATGAAGAATGAATGGAAGCGCCAGAATAGATGTAATACTTAGTGTTATAGTGAAAATTAAACCAAATGTAAGTGAAATAAAGCATTCTTTTCGAAAGTTCTTCATATCTTTGTTTCCAAAAAATGAGGCAAGAATGATAGAAATACCAGTGCAGCATCCTCCAATAACAAACAGAAACAAATTCATGACAGTTCCGGAAATGCCTGCGGCTGCAAAAGCGGAAGTACCACAGAAATGGCTGATTACTATAGAATCAGTCATGTTATAAATTTGCTGAAGTATGTTTCCAATGAGAAGAGGAAACGCCAGGGTTATGAGATGTTTCTTGATATTGCCGTTTGTGAGGGGATTTATGTGTCGATTTGTGTGGGTATGTATGTGCCTACCTGCATTTGATTGTTTGGATGTGCAGTGCTGGTATTTGGATGTGCGGTTTTGGTGTTGGGAGGTAGTTTGTGTCATGGTAAGATCCTTTCATTGTATTGTAATTTGTGTCATTGCTTCTTGGTATAATTGTAAAAGGATTCTTTGAGGTTGTAAAATGCTTATTTTAGAGCTAAAATATAAATAAATATTTATATATACTATAGCTCAAAATGACACTTTCATTTTTCT
>NZ_JAWYAJ010000281.1:78776-79855 GCF_034124845.1 Robinsoniella sp. | reverse complement strand
TATATATAGATTATAAGTAAAATTGATTTTATAGAGCGGCATGGAATATTGTTTTAGAATTATAAATATTCAATATATTACTCATAAGGTTGTCCGCTTATATTTATAATTTATTAAAATATTATTTTTATAATGGAAAGTGAGATGATTATGATAGAAAATAAAAATAGTATAGAGGATGCAAAGCAGGGGAAAGCGAATAGTATTGTTGCCGCAAAGCAGGCGATTGAGAGTAGTATTGTTGCCGCAAAGCAGGGGAAAGCGAATAGTATTGTTGCCGCAAAGCAGGCAATTGAGAGTAGTATTGCTGCCACCAAGCAGGCATTTGAGAATAGTTTTTCTTCTGGAGATTTTTATAATAAACAGACACAAGATGAGCAACATTTAAAATTAATTCTTGAGTTTTTACCGATTAAATCTGAAATGAAGATATTAGATCTGGGAACCGGAAGCGGTTATTTGGCTTTTTCTATTGCGGAGAAATATCCAAATGCATTTATATTTGGATTAGATATTGTAGAAAAAGCATTAGAGATTAATAGGGTTAAGGCTGAAAAACAAAGGATTAGTAATATTAACTTTATCACTTATGATGGTGTTAACTTTCCGTTTGAAGACAGTGAATTTGACATGGTTGTTTCGAGATATGCGCTGCATCATTTTCCAGATATAGAGAAAAGTATATCAGAAGTAAGCCGTGTTTTAAAATCAGGAGGCTTTTTGTTTATTTCAGACCCGGCACCGAATGCTGATGATACCAGTCAGTTTGTGGACGAATATATGCAGCTCAAAAATGATGGTCATATTAAGTTTTATACAAAGGATGAATGGAAACAGATAAGCTTAGAAGCTGGGCTTAAGTTTGTGAAATCTTTTGACAGTTCTATTCGGTTTCCAAAGAAAAAGGATACTGCCTATGGATTTGATGAATTATTAAAGAAACATGACAGAAAAATTATTGAGAGCTACAAACTTAAAGTCTTGGAAAATGAAATATATATAACGGAACAAGTTAACAATATATTACTTTGTAAACGATAACAATTTATGAATTTTGGTAATTTTCGGTAAGAACAGGA
>NZ_JAWYAJ010000281.1:75293-78766 GCF_034124845.1 Robinsoniella sp. | reverse complement strand
GCGCTTCTTATAATGAAAATAGGGAAAGGTATTATGACAAACTTAGAGATAGAGGGATTTTTAACAATTGTAAAAGAAGGAAGTCTTTCAAGGGCTGCAAAGAAGCTTTTTGTTTCACAGCCGGCTTTGAGCAGAAGAATGAAAGCACTGGAGGATGAACTGGGTTATACTTTGGTGGTTCGGAAAAAGGGGATTAAGAATATTGAACTGACTGAGGAAGGCAGGGCGTTTATTCCGGTGGCTAAAAAGTGGAGATTATTGTGGAAAGAGGCAAGAGATATTTCCAGGCTGGACCGGTCGTTAATTTTAAATATTGCTGCGGTAGATAGCGTCAGTACTTACATTTTACCAAAAGTATATAAGAAATTTTTAAAAGAATACTCGGATATTAATATGTCGGTTCGGATGCTTCATTCTCAGGAGGCTTATGAATATGTGGAAAGTGGAATGGTGGATCTTGCATTTATTTCTGATGATATGTACTCACCGAATGTTGAGACCATTCCTGCATTTACGGAGCAGATGTTATTGATTTGTGCTGAAAATGCAAATTATCCCAGAGTGGTGCATCCCTCTATGCTGGATGTTACCAGGCAGATTCGAATGCCCTGGAATCCGGAATATGATATGTGGCATAACTATTGGTTTGACAGCAGGGTGAGGCCCAGAGTGTTTTTAGATAAAATGTCTTTGTTAGAGGAATTCTTATTCTGGCAGGATAATTGGGCAATTGTCCCGGCGTCTGTGGCTCACAATCTGGAGAGTAAGGGAGGTATTGCGGTCAGAGAGATCGAGGATGGACCTTCTGACCGAATAATCTACTATTTGTTGGGAGAAGACAGGAAGCCTGGGACGGTGAATGCTTTTTTAAATTGTCTGAAGGGGTTTCTGGATACGTCTTTGATACCGGATAAACCAGATGAACAGGGCAATTCCTTTTAGGGTACTGGATATTGTGATACTCCACCATATTCCATTTAAGCCTAAGGCGGTTCCAGCAAGCAACAGTGCCAGCGGTATTCTCGCTGAAGTGAGAATAATACCCACTACGGAGGGAGGTATTGTTTTGCCTAAGCCGGAAAATGCACCTGCTGTTGCAATTTCAATACACATAAATAATTGTGAAATACCCAGGATCTGCAGGTAATCGATACCCATGCCTAATACATTTTTGTCGGGTATAAATACTTGAAAAATAGGTCCTGGCAGGCAGATCAGAATAAGCGTACATAAGATGCCCCACACGGTAACAGCGCCCATTGAGACTGCATATCCTTTCTTTACTCTGGTTATGTTGCCTGAGCCAAAGTTCTGTGCTACAAAGGAGTTTACGGCAGCCGCAAAACCATCTGCGGTCATCCAGGAAATGGATTCTATCTGAGAACCAACTTTCTGAACGGCGACGGCAGTGTCTCCAAAGCCTGCGATGAGGCGTGCTATTATCATAGAAATGCCTGTAAATATCATACTCTGTATGGAGGTGGGAAGTCCGATCCGTATGATTTCAGACATATGCCGTTTAGATGGTCTGGATAATATATGTATTTTTTGAAAGATAACGGTATCTTTTAATGCAAAAATCAGAAATACCAGGGTTACAACGGCCTGGGCGAGTACGGTGGCAATGGCGGCTCCGGCTACTCCAAGGTAAGGGAACGGACCTAAGCCGAATATAAGTACCGGATCCAGAACCAGATTTAATGCAAGCCCTACCGTTGTGGCAATTAAGGAGTTTTTACTATTTCCCATAGCTGTCATTATTCCGGAAAATATTTGATTCAAAAAGGAGAACAGAACTGCGCCGCAGGTAATAATTAAATAGACCTGGGCATCTGATACAACCTGTGGGCTGTTTAGTTTAAAGAAGCCAATCAACGGTACATGGAAGATTATTGAGGCAAGCCCATAGGCAATGCCAAAGAAGATACCCAGCTGCAGAGCTGCTTTGGCATAGTCGGAGGCAGTCTGGTACGCCCCGGCACCAAAGGAGTGTCCAACTTTTACTTGTCCGCCCATTCTCCCCAGGGCAGCGAGTCCGTTTGACAGCCACATATACATGCCTGCAGCGCCTACTGCAGCCACCGCATTACTGCTGAGTCTGCCAATCCAGATCATATCGATCATATTGTATGCCATTTGAATTAAAGATGTTGCCATGATAGGTAAAGCCAGTTTTGTCAGTGAAGGCAGAATGGGACCCTTTAACAGGTTGATATTTTTACTCATAAGTACCTCGGAAATAGTTTATTTGCAAATGCTTTAGTTTGTCTTTTCATATCTATTGGAATTGATTATTATTAAAAGGATTATATCATAGTTGGTTACTGAATGTAATGCATTTATATTGACCATAATAATTACATTGTTTCTTAGTGATGCAGGTGCTATAATGATCACATAACAGAATCAAGGAGGAAACAAAATGTTGGATAAAAAAGTAGCAGAACTGATTAATACACAGATTAATAGGGAGTTTTATTCCGCGTATCTCTATCTTGATTTTTCAAATTATTTTATCGAAACCGGATTAGAAGGATATGCAAGCTGGTTTAAGATTCAGGCACAGGAAGAGCGGGACCATGCTTTGTTATTTATGCAGTATATGCAGAATAACGGAGCAAAAGTTACTTTCGAAGCAGTGGAAAAGCCGGAGTTTGAGTTTCAAAATCCAGGAGAGCCTCTTCAGGCAACTTTGGAGCATGAACAATATGTAACAGGCTTGGTTCATACAATTTATGAGGCGGCATATTCCGTAAAGGACTTCCGTACCATGCAGTTTCTGGACTGGTTCGTGAAAGAACAGGGAGAAGAGGAAAAGAATGCGGAAGACATGATTAAGAAATATAAATTGTTTGGCGAAGATCCCAAGGGTCTTTATCTGATTGATTCGGAGATGGCGGCCAGAGTTTATACGGCTCCGTCATTGGTGTTGTGATGGGAAAAACAAAATATATCTGTCCTTGCTTCAAGGTTACTTACGACGATGTCCGTAAGGCTGTTCATGATGGGGCGGATTCGTTCAAACAAGTGAAGAAGGCAACGAAGGTATCCGGAAAATGTGGACATTGTGAATGCAGGGTAAAGACGTTTACAAAAGAGATATTGAAAGATATGGAGCAGAAGACTTGCAGTGATAAGACAGCAGCAGATAAGGACAAGAAAAAAGCAAATAAAAAGATAGCAGATAAGAGTAAAGAAGTTGAGGAGACAGAGGGCAAGAAGAAGCAAAGTAAAAAGATAGCAGATAAGAGTAAAGAAGTTGAGAAGACAGAGGGCAAGAAGAAGCAAAGTAAGAAGATAGCAGATAAGAGTAAAGAAGTTGAGAAGACAGAGTCCAGGAAGAAGCAAAGTAAGAAGATAGCAGATAAGAGTAAAGAAGTTGAGAAGATAGAAGGCAAGAAGAAGCAAAGTAAGAAGATAGCAGATAAGAGTAAAGAAGTTGAGAAGACAGAGTCCAGGAAGAAGCAAAGTAA
>NZ_JAWYAJ010000281.1:0-75193 GCF_034124845.1 Robinsoniella sp. | reverse complement strand
AGAAGAAGCAAAGTAAGAAGATAGCAGATAAGAGTAAAGAAGTTGAGAAGACAGAAGGCAAGAGGAAGCAAAGTAAAAAGTTAGCAGATAAGAGTAAAGAAGTTGAGAAGACAGAGTCCAGGAAGAAGCAAAGTAAGAAGATAGCTGATAGGAATAAAAAAGTTAAGAATGCAGAAGGCAAGAAAAAAGCAGGCAAGGAAAAGAATTTATTAGTGAAGAACCAGGATAACCTTAAAATGAGGGTGATTAGATTAGATGACAAAAATTATAAATTAAAAGATGTCACGTAAATATGTGAATGAAAGTAGAACACGAAATGAAGTTGTGAAAAAAGCTGGAGACAGCTTTTTTTCTTGGCTGAGAGGAGGTTGTGGGATATTCAGGTACAAAATACAAAGAGTTTGAAGGAGGACAGGCCTCATGGATCCGCTTCTTTTCGCTGTGCTTTTTATCAGGCGGAGCAGGATGAAAACTATTTTTTAGTAAAGCATCATTGGCATGATGAGATTGAATTGCTGCATTTTAAAAAAGGGAATTTTCACATGGAAATAAATATGGAGTCTTATGAAATAAAGGAGGAATGTTTTTTCTTTGTTAATCCTGGGGAACTTCATTATATTACTGCAGCAAAACCCTGTGAAGAGGATGCAGTAGTTTTTAATCCTAATGTACTTAGCTTTGATTCCTATGACACTATGCAAAGCCAGGTGATTCAGCCTTTAATAAACGGGAACTTGTGGCTGCCAAGATGTATAGGGGCATCCCACAAGGTGTTTCATGATATCTACGTAGAATATGACAGGATTGAACATGCGTTTCGTGTGATGGAAGAATACCGGGAGAATGCAGGTCAAAAAAATGTAAGTGTATCGGTATCCCAAATGTTGATTAAGGCATCCCTGCTCAGGATTCTTGCCCTGCTAACCGGAGAGGGATTGCTAACCAGACAGGAGAGCGGCATAAATCATCAGGTTGAGAGTATTAAGAAGGTTCTGACTTATATACGTGAGAACTACAGGGAGAGAATATATATTCGTGACCTGGCAGGGCTGATTAATGTTAACGAGCAGTATTTCTGCCGTTTTTTTAAGAGGGCTATTGGCAGGACACCCATGGAGTATGTGAATGAAATACGTATTCGGAGAGCAGCGGAGATGGCAGTGAACACGGATTATCTGATCATGGATATCTGCCTGGAATGTGGTTTTAATAACCTGGGAAACTTTTTAAGAGAGTTTAAAAAGTATACGGGAACGACACCCCGCTTGTATAAAAAGGAAAACCGCAACAGTTTTACAGGAGAAATCAAGAAATAGATAAGTCAAAATAATGAAGTTTTTAAGCAAATAAGTGTAAGACTTATTGGAAGCTAAATAGTATAATATGTGCCAGAGAGTGTTCGAAGTGTGACGCAGAACTGTCAGAAAGCAATTTTCAAATACGCTCTATAAAATAAAAAAATTTTTATTATGGAGGCACATAGAATGCAAAAAAAATGGTGGCAGGAAAAGACGGCATATCAAATTTACCCAAAAAGTTTTTATGATTCCAATGGGGACGGAATTGGAGATATTCAGGGTATTATCAGCAAGCTGGACTATTTACAGGATCTGGGTGTTGATATCATCTGGCTTTCTCCAATATATTCATCACCGCTGGCTGACCAGGGATATGATATCTCGGATTATTATAACATTGATCCAAGGTTTGGCACAATGGAAGACATGGATGAATTATTAAGGGAAGCAAAAAGACGTGGAATGTTCATTCTTATGGATCTGGTCGTAAATCATTGTTCTGATGAACATGAGTGGTTTAAGATGGCGATGAAGGAGCCGGATGGGAAATATGGGAAGTATTTTTATCTGGAGGATAAGAAGGATGGGGAACTTCCCACTAACTGGAGATCTTATTTTGGAGGACCATGCTGGGAGCCGCTTTCTGATACGGATAAGCTTTATCTACATGTATTTCATAAAAAGCAGCCTGATTTAAACTGGGAAAATCCGGAAGTGCGGGAAGAGGTCTATAAGAATATAAACTGGTGGCTGGATAAAGGGCTTGCAGGATTTCGTATCGATGCAATCATTAACATTAAAAAGGCATTGCCATTTAAAAATTACGAGCCGGACCGAGAGGACGGTTTGAGTAATATTGCGCATATGCTGGAGGAAGCAGAAGGAGTTGGAGATTTTCTGGGTGAAATGCGGGATCGGACATTTAAAAAGTACGATGCATTTACTGTCGGGGAAGTGTTTAACGATAAAGAAGGGGAATTGCCGGATTTCATTGGGGATAACGGATATTTTTCCAGTATGTTTGATTTTAATGAGACAATTTTTGGACAGAATGATAAAGGGTGGTATGCTCATACGGAAATTACACCAAATGATTATAAGAAGTGCTGTTTTGATGCGCAGAAACGTGTTGCAGATATTGGATATCTTTCAAATATTATTGAAAATCATGATGAACCAAGGGGTGTCAGCCATTACATACCGGAAGGAGAGGTCTGCATTGAAAGTAAGAAGCTTTTAGGAGCCGTTAACTTTATGCTGAGAGGGCTTCCGTTTATTTATCAAGGGCAGGAGCTTGGTATGGAGAATATGGAGTTTACTTCTATAGACCAAGTGGACGATATTTCTTCACTGGAAGAGTACCGGGTTGCCTTGAATGCCGGACTTACGCCGGAGGAAGCCTTAAAGGTTGTTTCGAAGTTCAGCAGGGATAATGCGAGAACGCCCATGCAGTGGAGCGATGATGATAATGCAGGATTTACGACGGGTAAGCCCTGGCTAGCTGCAAATCCTAATTATAAGAGAATCAATGCAAAAAGTCAGATTCACGATGAAAATTCGGTTTTTTCCTTTTATAAACAGTTAATAGCACTGCGTAAAAACCCAGTCTATCAGGAAGCAGTTGTATACGGTGAGTTTATACCGGAATGGGAAGACCAGAATAACCTTATGGCTTATTACCGAAAAGGGGAAGAGAAGACTTTAATGGTGATTGCTAATTTCCAGAGGGAAGGTCAGACGGTGACTTTGCCAGGAGCATATAAAGAATTATTGATTAACAATTATCCCGCTCTTGATCAGGATGGAAATGATTTAAAGTTAAAAGGATATCAGGTAGTTATTCTCGAAATATAATAGATGGTAAAAGCGGCGGTGAGTGATAGGTCCGCCGCTTTATACTTAGAAAGGATATATGATGAATCAAAAAGAAAGAATGTTAAATGGTCTTCCATACAAGGCATGGCTGGATGGGCTCGCGGAGGAACAGATGGAAACTAAGAGGAAAATTTATGATTATAATTTATGCAGACCGGATGAGTCGGAGAAGATGGATCAGATGATTCGCGGGATCTTGGGAAAGGCTGGAAAGAATGTGTTTTTTCTGCCGCCTTTCCGATGTGACTATGGAACAAATATTGAAGTAGGAGATAATTTTATAGCAAATTATAATTGTGTTATTCTGGATGTTGGTAAAGTCACCATTGGAAATAATACCATGTTTGGACCAAATGTATCGATTATTACAGCCGGTCATCCGATTCATCCCGATTCCAGAAATTCGGGGTACGAATATGGGATTGGGATTACGATTGGTGACAGCGTGTGGCTGGGGTCTAATGTTGTGGTAAACCCGGGGGTTCATATCGGCAATAATGTAGTAGTTGGTTCGGGAAGCGTTGTGACGAAGGATCTTCCGGACAATGTAGTGGCAGTTGGCAACCCCTGCAGAATATTGCGGGCGATTACAGAGGCGGACAGAGATTTTTATTTCAAAGATAACAAATTTGATGTATCGGATTATTAATGTAATATGGTGGTTGCATATTTTTTCAACATGTGGTAAGATCAATTTCAGATTATAAAAAGAGCTTTTTGCATGCGTCGCCGGATGCATGTAACCAAGAGTGTTTTCAAACACGCTCTAAATAAGCATCGGGCATCTATACCGTTAGGCCATTGGGTATAGATGACTGGTGCTTTTTTTGTGACAATGAAGACACGCGCAGGCTCAAGGCAGAAAGGTGGTAATGTTATGGAAAATAAAGGTTTGGGCGTAGTATTTGCAAAGTATGTATCTTTGAATATTTTAAGTATGCTGGGGTTATCCTGTTTCATTTTTGTAGATACGCTTTGTGTAGCCAATGGAGTGGGGAGTAATGGACTTGCTGCATTGAATCTGACGCTGCCGGTCTATTCGTTTATGAACGGAATTGGTTTGATGATAGGGATGGGGGGAGCGACCCGGTTTGCAATGGCTATGGGAACGGGAAATGAAAAAGCGGCGAAAGCATCTTTTACACTTTCCATGAAACTGGCGCTGCTCTGTGGTGTGTTTTTTACACTGATAGGTCTGTTTGCATCCAGGCAATTGGGTGCTCTGCTGGGAGCAGATGAGGCAGTTATGCAGGATATGATTCCTTATATGAGGACTATACTGCTCTTTTCCCTTGCGTTTATGGTAAATAATGTGCTGGTTTGCTTTGTAAGGAATGATGGCTATCCCCAGACGGCAATGGCGGCAATGCTCACCGGGAGCTTCAGTAATATCGTGTTGGATGTTTTATTTGTCTTCGGGTTTCGGTGGGGGATGTTTGGAGCGGCATTTGCAACCGGTATTGCACCAGTCTTAAGTATGTGTGTGCTTTCCACGCACGTAGTCAAAGGACGCAGCCATTTTAGCCTGGTGAAAGAAAGAACGAAGTTTTCGGATGTCGCCCGGACAATTTCTCTTGGTATGTCCTCTTTTATTGGGGAACTGTCTTCAGCAATTGTCATGCTGCTGTTTAACTTCACTATTTTGAAACTCGCCGGGAACATAGGTGTCGCTGCTTATGGTGTGATTGCAAATATTGCCTTGATTGTATGCTCGATCTTCACCGGAATTGCCCAGGGAGTACAGCCGATCATCAGCTCCCAGTACGGGAAAAAGGATTTTGGCGGTATACGTTTCGTGATGATGAGAGGGGTCCTGCTTGCAGCAGCCTGTGGGATTATCTGTTATTTAGGCGGAGTGCTGATGGCAGAACCGATTGTTGGGATCTTCAATGAATCAGGGGACGCCGGGTTTACGAAGATTGCACTGGAGGGAATCCGGATTTACTTTCTTGCTTTTATCCCTATGGGAATCAACGTGGTTATGGCGGCGGTGCTGTCAGCCAAAGACCAGCCGGCGCGCTCCATGCTCATTGCGCTGTTAAGAGGTGTAATACTTAATGTGGTTTTGATCCTTGTATTTCCCAATCTGTGGAATATGACAGGGGTGTGGCTGGTTGTACCGGTAACGGAACTAATAACTGCAGCGGTATGCGGCGTGGTACAGTTTCGCAGCGGAGGCAAGGGGCGGGAGTATGCTGCTGCGAAGAACTAACTGATTCAGGAGTCATCAACATTAAACCCGTCTATCTTTTCTTCCTCCAGGAAACTCTTTTTCCCTCCTTCCCGTTCACTTAATAAACGTTTTCAGCCGCAAAAGGTTACACATTTTTCAGTATTTATTAAATTTTCATAAAAATTTTGTACCCATACCCATATTTTTATAGTAAAATAAATCTGTTGTAAATTTAGTGACTAAAGAGTTGCCAAGAAACTACTAAAGGAGAAAGAAATGAAAGCAAATGTAAATTCAAATGCCAGGGTGGAAAATATCTACCAGCTGAATGGCCGTGTGCCCATTTCCAAGGCGATCCCCTTTGGTTTGCAGCATGTACTTGCAATGTTCGTGGCTAATATAGCACCGATAATTATTGTGACAAATGCAGCAGGCCTTACGCCAGAACAAAAGGCGATGTTAATTCAAAATGCAATGTTTATTGCAGGAATCGGTACTTTGATTCAATTATATCCGCTATGGAAGATTGGGGCAAGACTGCCGATTGTAATGGGGGTAAGTTTTACCTTTGTGACGATCCTGTGTTATGTTGCAGCCACATTTGGTTATCCCGCCGCCATTGGCGCCATTTTGATCGGAGGTATTATAGAGGGTACACTGGGTCTTTGTGCGAAATACTGGAGGAAAATCGTAGCACCCATTGTAGCGGCGTGTGTCGTTACTGCAATTGGTTTTTCCCTGCTGAATGTTGGGGCGTCTTCTTTTGGAGGAGGTGCCGGAAGCGAAAACTTCGGATCTGCACAGAATCTGATTTTGGGAACTGTAACATTGGTAAGCTGTCTGGTATTTAATATATTCGCCAAATCCTTCTGGAAACAGTTATCCGTACTCTTTGGGCTTGTGGTCGGATACATTTTAGCTATGGCGATGGGCATGGTGAATTTCTCGGAAGTGGCTTCTGCCGGTATTATTGCACTGCCAAAGGTGCTTCCGTTTATACCGGAATTCAATGTGAGTGCAATTATTGCCGTAACGGTTATCTTTCTCGTTTCCGCCACAGAAACGATCGGAGATACTTCTGCCATGGCTGTAACAGGCTTAAAGAGAGACGTGACGGACAAGGAAATATCCGGGTCTCTTGCCTGCGACGGGTATATGAGCTCAGTCTCTTCTCTGTTTGGGTGCCTGCCGATTACTTCTTTCAGCCAGAATGTGGGACTGATCGCCATGACAAAAGTGGTGAACCGTTTTACTATTATGACAGGTGCCTGTGTCATGATACTTGCGGGGCTGTTTCCGGTTATTGGAAAACTGCTGTCCACCCTTCCGGATGCGGTTTTGGGAGGCTGTACAATCATGATGTTCGGTTCCATTGTTGTGAGCGGTGTCCAGATGATTACAAGATGTGGCTTTAATCAGAGAAATACCGTTATTACGGCGTTGTCCCTGGGAATCGGAATTGGATTTACACAGGTTCCTGCCATTTTTACAATTTTCCCCAAAATGGTACAGGAAGTTTTAGCGAATAATTGTGTTGCAATTGTATTTATTATTGCCATTGTAATGAATCGGGTGCTTCCTGCTAATATGGAGGTTTCCGGGGAAGGGGACGGCGGGGAGAGCGTTTCTTCTTAACGAAAGTTAACAGATATAATTCAAGAGGAAGATTTGAAGGATGGCTGGTTTCTCTGCTGAAACAAATATGTATATCGAAGGAGTGGCGAAACCATTGGTTCCCCACTCCTTTACTTATGCTATCTTTTTAATCATATACACATTCATACACATCCCATCCATCTTACCAGATACAAATTGCAGCCAAGTGCACGGGGCACGGTCTGAACAGTAACACTCCGTACATTGTTACCGCTTTTATTCACATCTGACAATGGTAAAGTCTGAAAAACTTTGCTATAATACAGTTAGTTTGTAACCAGTAGACAGATAAAGAAAGGGATATAAGAAGCCGGAGTGAGTTATGGGCATTGCAAAGGACCGGATTCTTAGGCGCAGTGGATTCCAAAAAAGGAAGATTGATAGAGGTTTACACCCTGAAATGCAAAATTGGTGCGGTACTGCGCAGATGGAGGAATGTATGAAGAAAAAATCAGTTAAGAAGACAGTTTCAAAGGTTTCAAAACAAAGTGTAAATGTGCAGGAAACATCGAAAAAAGCGGAAGAAAAGCTCACAAAGGAAATGGGAAAGGAGCAGGACGAGGATAAAATGCGGCCGGTTCTGGAGACGTTTTCGGAAAGTGCAGTTGATATGGATCCCTACCAGGAACGGTTTAACAGACATGTGGATGAATTGAGATGGCTCTATATGGAGTTATATAACAATGATTACATGTTTGATGATCTGTGTAAAAATATGTATGGATTTTATCAGGACCGGAAAGCAGCCCTTAAGAATCTGGATCAGAAAAGGGAGCAGAAACAGGATTGGTTCAAGCAAAGTGATATGCTTGGCATGATGCTGTATGTGGATAATTTTGCCGGGAATCTGCAGGGAGTGAAGGGGAAGCTGGATTATATTGAACAGTGTAATGTGAACTATGTGCACCTGATGCCTCTTCTGCAGTCACCTGAGGGACGGTCAGACGGCGGATATGCAGTGTCTGATTTTCGGAAAGTCCAGGATAATCTGGGGACTATGGATGACCTTGCGGAACTTGCAGAGGAATGCCACAAGAGAGAGATGAGCGTGTGCCTTGATTTTGTAATGAACCATACTTCTGAGGATCATGAGTGGGCAGTGCGGGCAAGACAGGGAGAGGGCGAATATATGAGCCGTTATTTCTTCTATGACAACTATTCTATTCCGGCGATGTTTGAGCGGACCGTGCCTCAGGTATTCCCGACAACGGCTCCGGGGAACTTTACCTACCTGCCCGAGAACCGGAATTTTGTCATGACCAGCTTTTATCCTTATCAATGGGATTTGAACTATCAGAATCCTACGGTATTTAATGAAATGATGTACAATTTCCTTTTCTTCGCAAATCAGGGGATAGATATTATTCGTATTGATGCGGTTCCCTATATTTGGAAACAGATTGGGACGGACTGCCGTAATCTGCCCCAGGTTCATACCATCGTCCGCATGATGCGTATGATTGGGGAAATTGTTTGCCCTGGAATTCTGCTTCTGGGCGAGGTGGTAATGGAGCCGGAGAAGGTTACTCCGTATTTTGGATCTGTAGACAAGCCAGAGTGCCATATGCTTTACAACGTCACCACAATGGCGACTACCTGGAATTCGGTTGCAACCAGGGATGTGAGGCTGTTAAAACAGCAGATGGAAATTATCGACAGGCTTCCCAAGGAATATACCTTTCTGAATTACCTCAGATGTCACGATGACATTGGATGGGGGCTGGATTATAAGACCCTGAAAAACTGGGGAATGGAAGAACGTCCGCATAAGCAGTACATTAATGACTTCTTCACAGGCAGTCTGGAAGGCAGCTTCAGCCGGGGAGAATTATACAATGCAGATCCGGTGACGGGCGATGCACGTTTCTGTGGAACGACTGCTTCTATGTGCGGTGTGGAAAAAGCAGGATTTGAACAGGACGAGCAGGGGATGAAGCAGGCAATCCAGCTGGATATCATGCTTCATGCATATATGTTTATGCAGTCCGGGATACCGGTAATTTATAGCGGGGATGAGATCGCCCAGGTTAACGATTACAGCTACAAAGAGGATCCCAACAAGGCTCCTGACTCCAGATATATCCACCGCGGGGCGTTTAAATGGGATCTGACAGCGTATATCGGAGATGATAAATCTGTGCAGGGGCAGGTATTTTCACGGTTGGGACAGCTGGAAAATATCCGCAGGAGCCATAAGGCGTTTGTATCTACAGCGGATACATGGACACTGGAGACCTGGGATAACAGCGTATTGTGCCTGGTTCGCATGGCCGACGGTGAGAAAGTGACAGGACTTTTTAACTTTAGCGAAAATGAAAGAATCGCGTGGATCAACGAAGAGGATGGAATGTATCAGGACTTGGTTACCGGTAAAGAGATAAGAGCGTCCGGTGTTAAGATGCCGGGATACGGTTTTTACTGGCTGAAGAGAAAATAATCTTACAATCTGGCATTGTACTTGTTAAGTGCAGTGCCATTTTTGTGTGATCACGTGGATTCCTCCTTGTGAATCAGCCAGCCCCATGATAAAATAAGTTAAAATTTGCTCAGTTACAGATAGGAGGGGGTACAGTGATGAAATATTTGAAATGGAGTCTGGCTGTTATGATGATGGTGGTGGTAATGACTGCGGTTATGCCTGTACGGGTAGAAGCAAAACAGAACCGACCGGAAAATGTAAAAGCGGTGTTAGGGGACAAAACAGTAAAGCTTACCTGGAAATCCAGCAAAGGCGCCAGATATTACCGCATTTATCAATACGATCCGAAGAAAAACAATTACCGGCGTGTTCAGAAGACAACCGGAACTTCCTATACTTTCCGCAAGTTGAAATGCGGAGTGAGCTATCGTTTTAAAATAAAAGCCTATGCCATAAAAAAGGGGAAGACGATTTCCAGTTCATTTTCTAAAGTGGTAACAGCAGTGCCCAAACCCGTGGTGAAGAAGCCGTCAGGCGTGAGGGCTAAGGCAGATCAGAACAGCATTACCTTAAGCTGGGAAAAGGCGGCAGGGGCAACCGGGTATTCCGTCTATCAGTACAGTGAGAGCCGGAATAAATATGTCAAAATTGCATCTACTACCAAAAGAAGCTATCAGGTGAAAGGGTTAAAAGCCGGAGCTGTCTGTAAATTCAAGGTTAAGACCAGAAGAAAGGCGGACGGAAAGATCTATTACAGCAAATATAGTTCTGCGGTGGAAGCGAAAGTGCCAAAGGTTAAGAAAAAAGGAAAATCCACGCTGAAGAAGTTCCTTAAGACGGCAATGGAGCCGGCAGGCAAGACCATGTATGTGTGGGGAGGCGGCTGGAATGAAGCGGATACGGGAGCCGGAACAGATGCCACTACCATAGGGGTCAGTCCTGAATGGGAACGGTTCTTTAATAAACAGGACAGCAGCTATGACTATAACCAGACCCGGTTTCAGATTCGCAACGGACTGGACTGTTCCGGGTATGTGGGTTGGTGTATCTACAATATTATGAACACAACCAGTGGAAAAGAAGGCTATGTTATGAAAGCGGAGGATATGGCATCCAATTATGCATCCAGAGGCTGGGGGCAGTATGTGAGCCGTTTCAGCGTCCGTAATTATATGCCTGGAGATATTATGAGTTCTTCCTGCAGTGACTGCGGGCATGTGTGGATTGTAGTGGGAGCATGTCAGGATGGAAGTGTGGTACTGGTGCACAGCAGTCCCCAGGGAGTGCAGATAAACGGCACCGTGGACCGCTATGGAAATACTTCCAGTGAGGCTGTAAATCTGGCAACCTATTACATGAAGAACTATTTTCCCAAGTGGTATAAGAAATACCCAAATTGTATGCGGGGGGAAAGCTACCTGTCCCACTATGCCCAGATGCGCTGGGATGTATCGGGAAATGCAGTTATGACAGACCCGGACGGGTATCGGAATAAAACGGCTGCCCAGATCTTGCAGGATTTATTTTAAGCGTCTTTTGGGATTCCCCAAATAGAATCTTAAAAGGAAGCCTTTTACAAATGCTTTACCGTATGACCAGAAAGAAAGGAATAGAAAATGCCTTATTTATATGACCAATTAAGAGATTACGCCAAATCAGATTATTATCCTTTTCATATGCCCGGACATAAACGGCGTCTGGGTGGGTTTATGAATCCCATAGAGACAGATATTACAGAAATTGAGGGGTTTGATAATCTGCATCATGCTGAGGGAATACTAAAAGAGGCTCAGGAGCGGGCGGCAGCAGTCTACGGTTCTGAGAATACTTATTTTCTGGTAAATGGAAGTACAGCCGGAATTCTTGGCGCAGTCTCTGCATGCACATCCATAGGAGGTAAGATTCTTATGGCAAGAAACTGCCATAAGGCTGTTTACCACAGTGTTTTGATCAGAGAATTAGACGCCGTATATATTTATCCACAACAGGAACAGGGCATTGGCTTGAATTGTGGATTAAGTCCTGAAAAAATCCGGGAAATGTTGATAACTGCTCCGGATATCCAGGCAGTTATAATTACATCCCCTTCATATGACGGGGTAGTTTCGGATGTGGAAAAGATAGCGGATATCTGCCATACTTATCAAAAACCCCTGATTGTGGATGAGGCACATGGTGCGCATTTTGGGTTTCATCCGTATTTTCCCAAGAATTCCATTGGAAAAGGGGCAGATATTGTTATTCACAGTCTGCATAAAACGCTGCCGGCATTTACCCAGACGGGACTGATTCATTTAAACGGCAGTCTTGTAGATCAAGCAGTGCTGGAGAGATATCTGGGTATTTATCAGACCAGCAGCCCCTCTTACCTGCTCATGGCGGGAGTGGACCAGTGCATACGGATGCTGGAGGAATCGGGTGACAGGCTCTTTGGCGAGTTCGTAGAAAATCTGGAGCAGTTCCGTAGAAAAGCCGATGAATTACAAATGGTGGGTCTGGCTGGAAAAGAGGAATTGGCAGGAGAGAAGGATGTCGCTGATCTGGATCTGTCAAAGCTGATTCTATACATAAAAAATGGCAGCATGAGCGGAAATGAGTTATATGAAGAATTGCTGCAGCGCTATCATCTCCAGCTGGAAATGGCAGCGGGGGATTATGCACTTGCGTTAACATCCATAGGAGACTCCCGGGAGGGCTTTGACAGGCTGTATCAGGCGCTGGAAGAGATTGACAGAAGACTGCTGGCAAAGGATCCTGTCCAATTAGAAAAAAGGTCATATGCCGGAATGAATAACCTGACGGAAATGCCTGTCTGCCGTGCAGTAGAGCGGAGGATGGAGAGGATATTGCTGGAAAATGCCATAGGGCGTATCGCCGGAGAATTCGTGTATCTCTACCCGCCAGGCATTCCGCTAATCGTACCGGGTGAAAAAATAAGTGGAGAGTTTGTGGAAAACGTATTACAATATAGGGAAAAAGGATTTTCGCTTCAGGGAATGAAAGACTATTCCGGAAAATATCTGGAGGTACTGGAGCGTGATTAAGAAACCTTTTTTGCAGGCTGAAGTCTTTGCTTTGCAGTATAGAATCGGCACCGCTAATAATTTACAGAAAGAGGATGTTTATGGGAAAGATATTTTACATCATGGGAAAAAGTGCAACTGGGAAAGATACGATTTTTAAGGAGGTATTGAAAAATAAGAAGATACATTTAAAAAATGTAATTCTTTATACCTCCCGTCCGATCCGTGCAAAGGAAAAAGATGGGGTAGAATATCATTTTGTAGATGAGTCCAGACTGTTGGAACTTCAAAATGCGGGAAAGGTGATTGAGATGCGCTCTTATGATACTATTCATGGCATCTGGAGCTATGCCACGGTGGATGATGGACAGTTCGATCTGGATAATGAGAATTTTCTGGCAATTGGGACACTGGAATCTTTTGAGAAGATGAAAGCTTATTTTGGAGAGAAAAAAGTTGTGCCTGTATATATTGAGGTTGCCGATGACAACCGGCTTGAGCGGGCGCTGAGACGGGAAAGAAAGCAGGAACAGCCCAAATACGAGGAACTGTGCCGCAGATTTTTGGCGGATGCCCAGGACTTTTCAGAAGAAAATATTGCAAATGCAGGTATTTCTAAGCGGTTTATCAATGATAAGGACAGAGAAGCCTGTATAAATGAAGTGGTGGAATACATTTATAGGATTATAAATTAAACTGGTTCACAGACAATTCATACAATTTACCCAAAAAAGCTAGGTAAATGGACTATGTTATGATATAATAGGACTTACTAAGACAGATGGTGCAAAGAGGCAGTGAGGAGTGATATTATGCCAGGATTTAATAAGATTATAGGACACAAACAAATAGTGGAACATTTACAGAATGCAATGAAGATGAACAAGGTTTCTCATGCTTATATATTTAATGGTGAAAAAGGTTCTGGCAAGAAGAGTCTGGCTAATATTTTTGCTATGGCATTACAGTGTGAGGGAGAAGGAGCAAAGCCGTGTGGTATATGCAGATCCTGCAAACAGGCTGAAAGCGGAAACCATCCGGATATTATTACGGTGAGCCATGATAAGCCCAATAGTATAGGTGTTGAAGATATCAGGGAAAAGCTGGTGGGAGACGTTATGGTGAAGCCCTACAGCAGCCCTTACAAAGTATATATCGTGCCGGACGCTGAGAAGATGACGGTTCAGGCACAGAATGCTTTACTGAAGACAATAGAGGAGCCGCCGTCATATGTAGTCATTCTCTTACTGACGGCTAACGCAACTTCACTGTTAGCTACGATTTTATCCAGGTGCGTAACTTTAAATATGAAGCCGGTGCCGGATGAAATGGTGAAGAAGTATCTGATGGAAAATGTGGAAGTACTGGATTACCAGGCGGATGTCTGCGTGGCGTTTGCCCAGGGAAACATTGGGAAAGCGGTACAGCTGGCATCATCGGATAACTTTAATGAGATTAAGGCAGCTGCACTTCATCTGCTTACCCATGTAAAAGATATGGATATCAGTGATATTATTGCGGCGGTCAAAGCGGTTTCGGAATTCAAGATGGAGATACAGGACTACCTGGATATTCTGGCAATCTGGTATCGGGACGTGCTTTACTTTAAAGCAACGAAAGATCCCAATGGGCTGGTGTTCCGGGATCAGGTAAGATTGATTTCCGCTCAGACGAATATGAGTTCTTATGAGGGGATTGAGAAGATATTAAGTGGATTGCAGAAGGCGAAGGCGCGTCTGAATGCCAATGTAAACTTTGATTTAACGATGGAATTATTGTTCCTTATGATAAAGGAGAACTAGCAATGGTTAAGATTGTAGGTGTTAGATTTCGTAATGCGGGAAAGATCTATTATTTTGATCCCAAGCACTACACGATGGAATCAGGGGATCACGTAATCGTGGAAACAGCGAGAGGTGTGGAATACGGAACCGTGGTAACCAAGGTTACGGATATGGATGAGAAGAAGGTGGTTCAGCCTTTAAAGCCGGTGATCCGGGTAGCAACCCAGGAGGATGCGGAAAGAGAGCTGAAGAATAAAGAAAAGGAAAAGGATGCTCTTCGTATCTGCCAGGAGAAGATTAAAAAACACAATCTGGAAATGAAACTCATCGATGCTGAGTATACTTTTGATAATAATAAAGTACTGTTTTACTTCACTGCAGACGGAAGAATCGATTTCCGTGATCTGGTTAAGGATCTTGCGGCAGTATTTAAGACCAGAATCGAGCTCCGTCAGATCGGTGTTCGTGATGAAACTAAGATTCTTGGAGGAATCGGAATCTGCGGCCGTCCGCTCTGCTGTAATACATACCTCGCGGAGTTTGCGCCGGTATCCATTAAAATGGCGAAAGAACAGAATCTATCTTTAAATCCCACCAAGATATCCGGCGTATGCGGAAGATTGATGTGCTGTCTGAAGAATGAAGAAGAGACCTATGAATATCTGAACAGCAGGCTGCCAAATGTGGGGGATCGTGTTCTTGCGGAAGATGGATTAAAAGGTGAAGTTCAAAGTGTCAGTGTGCTTCGCCAGACCGTAAAAGTGATCGTAGAAGTTAATGATGAAAAAGAAATTCGTGATTATAAAGTGGACCAGCTGAAATTCAAACCGAAACGCAAGAAAGAGAAGATCAGTGTGGATAAGGAATTGAAGCAGCTGGAAGAGATGGAGAAAAAAGAAGGGAAATCCAAGTTAGATGACAATTGAGCTGTATCCCGGTGAGCGCCTGGACGATCTGGAGCGCAACGGATATAAGATTATTCAAAATGATAAGACATTCTGCTTTGGAATGGATGCGGTGCTGCTTTCCGGTTTTGCCCGGGTAAAGCCGGGAGAGAAGGCACTGGATCTGGGAACCGGAACCGGTATTATTCCCATTTTGCTAAAGGCAAAAACCAGTGGAGAGCATTTTACCGGTCTGGAGATTCAGGAAGCCAGCGCTGATATGGCAAGGCGGAGTGTTCTCTACAATCATCTGGAAGATCAGATTTCTATTGTACAAGGAGATATCAAAGAGGCCCATACATTATTTGATGCGGCTTCTTTTGATGTTATTACAAGTAATCCGCCTTATATGACAGGAAACCATGGCCTGGTCAATCCGGATATGCCTAAGGCGATTGCGAGACATGAGATTCTGTGTACGCTGGATGATGTAATTGGACAGGCGTCCAGGCTGCTGAGACCGGGCGGAAGGTTCTATATGGTGCACCGGCCATTTCGGATGGCTGAGATTATGACGAAGATGACGGCACATCGTTTGGAGCCTAAGCGGATGCGGTTAGTATATCCCTTTGTGGACAAAGAGCCGAATATGGTGCTGATCGAAGGATTAAAGGGTGGAAAACCCCGGATAACCGTTGAAAAACCATTGATTGTGTACAAAGAACCTGGTGTATATACTGATGAAATTTACGACGTATATGGCTATTGATCTTAAGCCGCTTCACAGAAGCACACCTGAAGCAGAGATAAGGGACTCTGCTCACAGTTATTTACGCAAGCCGGTACTCATTTATGGGAATTAGTAAAAGGAGATGATCACATGCAGGGAAAATTATATTTATGTGCTACGCCAATAGGAAATCTGGAAGATATTACGATGCGTGTACTCCGTATTTTGAAGGAAGTGGATTTAATTGCAGCCGAGGATACGAGAAACAGCATCAAGCTGCTGAATCATTTTGACATTAAGACTCCCATGACCAGCTATCATGAGTACAATAAAATTGACAAGGCGCATTATCTCATTGAACAGATGAGAGACGGGAAAAATATAGCGTTAATAACAGATGCGGGGACGCCTGGGATCTCAGATCCGGGTGAAGAACTGGTGCGTTTGTGCTATGAAGCAGGAGTGGAAGTAACTTCCCTTCCCGGGGCGGCAGCGTGTATTACGGCTCTGACTCTGTCCGGGCTTTCCACAAGGCGGTTTGCATTTGAAGCATTTCTGCCCGCTGATAAGAAAGAGAAGAAGGAAGTGCTGGCTGAGTTAGAAGGTGAGACCAGAACCATAATTCTGTATGAGGCACCGCACAGGCTTGTACGCACCCTGGAGGAGCTCTTGTCAGTGCTTGGAAACCGGAAGCTTACGGTATGCCGGGAATTGACCAAGAAACATGAGATTGCTTTTGTCACGACTATGGAAGAGG
Organism: Robinsoniella sp.; assembly: GCF_034124845.1. Taxonomy (NCBI): domain Bacteria; kingdom Bacillati; phylum Bacillota; class Clostridia; order Lachnospirales; family Lachnospiraceae; genus Robinsoniella; species Robinsoniella sp. The sequence continues at coordinate 58,594 of NZ_JAWYAJ010000281.1, read as the reverse complement.
CGTTAGCCCATTATAGGGAAGTGGACCCCAGAGGGGAATGTGTGCTGGTGATCGAAGGCAGAAGCCGCCAGGAGATTCGGGAAGAGGCGCGCAAAGCCTGGGAGGAATTAACCATAGAGGAGCATATGAAGCGCTATCAGGATATCGGAATGGATAAAAAGGAAGCGATGAAATGTGTTGCCAAGGATCGGGGAATCAGTAAACGGGATGTTTACCAGGAATTAATATAGTGCTTTTTAAATCAAAACAGTACGATAAGCAGTAATAAAACTGTTTATCGTACTATTTTAGTTTGTCATAGAGGTGTATTAAAGCTGCATTGCACAAATAACTATGAATTTAGTATCCGCTATCGTACTAGTTTTTATTATTTAGTTTTGTTTCATGCGTATTTAAATAAATATCCTGTATTTCTTGCTTTGCTTTTATGTCGCTGGCAATCCTCACTGCCACGTTTAGCTTACGGGACAGATCAAGATGACCTTCAGCAATAACTCTTATATTGCGGTTAGTCTCGTTTTTAAGTGTAACTTTAATACCCGTAACCTCTTTTTGTATGTTATTAATTTCTTTTTCAACATTTTCAAGACGTTTGTTATTATCTTTTACAAGTTCAATCAACGTGTCCAGCTTTTCAGTATCTGTCATATTACAAACCTCCTAATGAAGTGCATATGTCAATAGTTCTTTCTTTGTTGTACAGTATACCACATCGAAAGTGCAAAGTTTATCAATAATCATGACGCATTTACAAGTGTAGTGGAAAACGGCATGCCGTCAAAAAATTTATTTTCTGGAAATATGAATCAATGCATCTCTTTTTATATGCTGCAATACAAAAACCATATCCTGTTCCGGAATAGCTACGCATCCGGCAGTGGCGCCGCCTCCGAAGCAATGGAGGAAGATAGCTGAGCCTGCGCCCGGGGTACAGGCGGTATTGTAGTTGATGGAAAGTGCATAGGCATATGCCGTGGGATATTCTGATAAATGTTCGGCACTGTTCCAGTCCGGCGTTACATTTTTTGTACTGACAAATTTGTTGTAATACTGTGAGTTTGGATCGTCTACCCAATAATGGGAAGGATTGATCTTCGTATAGGGAAATGCAGTACCCGGACTAGAGTTATTGCCAAATGCTACGCCAAAACTGTATGTTCCTTCTGGTGTGGTGGCAAGTCCCTCGGATGTAGGACCTACTCCCCGCCGTCCTACGTATGCCGTTGTGCTTAGGATTTCATTCCAGGTAGTATCATTTTTTTTCTCCAGCATGGTAAATTCTGCTGTACTTCCGGTTGCTTCCACGAAGATCATCTGGCTTGCTTTTTTATAGGAAGAAAGAGATCCGTCTTTTTTCAGATAGTACCAGTCATTTTTTACCTTTGCCCAGCCGTTCATCAGCTGTCCGTTTTTATTAAAATAGTATTTTTTCTTTTGTATGGTCTTCCATCCGGCAGCCATGACTCCTTTGGCACCCACATAATACTTCTGCTTCTTATAGGTAATCCATTTGTTGGAAGCCATTGTCCCGTTTTTATTGAAGTAATACCATTTTTTCTTATAGGAAACCCATCCTGTTGCCATATCTCCGTTTTTATTCAGATAATATTTTTGTCTATTATATGTCTTCCAACCGGTATCCATGTATCCGCTGCTTTTGAAATAGTAATACTTGCCGTTTATTTTGAGCCAGGTATTTTTCGCATAGGTCTTGTTGGTGTAGCGGTATTTCCATTTAGTTCCTCTCTTAACCCAGTCCCCTTTTTTGGCGGGAGCTTTTCGGACGTCTTTTAGCGTTTTCTGGGACGCTGCCTGGGTGGGAATGGATATGGAGGTTGCCATGGTCAGAATCACTGCGAATAGGAAGAATAGTCTTACAATTTTAGAACCTGGGGCAAATATGCCGCAAAGTGGGTCGTGGAGATGGCGGAAATGAATTTTCAAACTCCCGCTGGTGCTGTTAAAATACTTTTTCATATGGTACCTCCCGTTTGGTATTTCCTGTAAAATGCTGTTGTTTTTATTATAGGTGGGCGGTGGAGGTTTGTCAAAAGTAATTTGCAGGTTCTGGAAGGAATTACGGTTAAGAATATTGTATTTTTTGTCAAGAAAATCATATGTACTTCCAAATAATGTAAGATTATAATCGAATAAACAAAGTTCTGCAAGAAAATTTGTTTGTAGCAGACAGAAGAAATCGGAGGGAAAATTATGGAGGTTTTGAAGAAAGCAGCAGTTATTTTGCTAACCCTGTGCCTGGTCTTTTCAGGGTTGGATCTTGGGGGAATTACTGCATTTGCAGAAAGTGCTGATCCCACAGATGGATCAGATGCAGCAGTGATTAATGTGACGGATTTCGGGGCAGATCCCAGCGGTGCCAAGGATAGTGCCGTTGCAATTCAAAAGGCAATTGAGGCGGTGAGAGCGCTGGACGGACAACCTGTAATATTGAATTTTCCACAGGGGGAGTATCATATTTACCCGGAATATGCGGCAAAGAGGGATCTCTATGTCACCAACACCTGCGGAACAGATCAGAATTATAAAAATAAAACGATTGGTATTCTCTTAGAGGACTTGAATAATGTGACCATTGAGGGAAATGATTCTTTATTTATGTTCCATGGGAAAATGACAACGCTGTCAACCATTGGGTGTAATAATGTTACCTTTCAAAACTTTTCCTTTGACTTTCAGGTACCTACGGTAGTGGATGTCACGGTGGAGGAAACAGGGGACGGCTATGCAGTTGCCTATGTACCGGAATGCTATGAATATGAGATTGACGGGACGAATGTTAACTGGTTAAGTGATATCAGTCCTTATTCCGGAAAGCGCTATTGGACCGCCAGGAATAATATGGTCTATACACAGCGCTATGATCTGGCTTCAGGCGAGACCTGGAGGGGGAGTACAGGCTTCAATCCGCTGTTCAGAAACGTAACAGGGATTGAAGAGCTGGGGAATCATCGTTTGAAATTTACTTATACGAATATGGATTCGGAACTAAAACCGGGCATCTGCTATCAGATGAGAAATACCGTGCGTGATACACCGGGCACCTTCATCTGGGAAAGTAAGGATGTGGCGCTGCAGAATATCAATGCATACTTTCTCCATGGATTTGGCATGGTTGGACAGTTCAGTGAAAATATCACATATGATGGAGTAAACTTTAAAACTCCTGCCAACAGTGGAAGAACAACAGCCGGATATGCGGATTTTGTACAGATGTCAGGCTGTAAGGGGCTGATTGACATAAAGAACTGTCTGTTTTCCAATCCCCATGACGATCCCATTAATGTTCACGGAACCTTTTTGCAGGTTGTGGAAAAAATGGCACCGAACAAAGTAAAAGTAAGATATATGCATAATGAAACGGCTGGATTCCCTAATTTCTACGTGGGAGATCAGGTGGAATTTATGACCAGGGGAAATATGGTGCCGGTAGCAAATTCTCAGGCGACCGTAACCAATGTAGAGGGTCCGGGACCTGGAAATCTTACCGATATTATCATTACGCTGGATCAGGACATTCCGGCTGAGATTGGTCCAAACACTCATGTGGTGGAGAATATCACCTATACGCCGGAGGTTCATATTACAAATAATGTTTTCCAGGCGACACCAACCAGAGGTATTCTTGTGACTACAAGGCAGCCGGTTTTGATTGAGAACAATTATTTTGACAGTATGAATATGGCGGCTATTTACATTTCCAATGATGCATCATCCTGGTTTGAGTCAGGTCCGGTTAAGGATGTGACAATCCGCAACAATATATTTGATAAATGTGCATCTCCTGTGATCTACATTGATCCCACCGGGACACCGGATGTGAATAACCCGGTACATGAGAATGTGCTGATTGAGGGGAATCAGATCTATATGGAAAACGGAAATGTATTGTCGGCTAAAAGTGTGAAGAATCTTCAGTTTCTAAACAATACAATTCTCCGCTATGATCCGGGAGTTGAACTAAAGCTTTCAGCAGATCACAGAAAGCTGGAGGTCAATGAGACTACAGAACTAACCACGGATGTCAGGGGCAATTCATTGAATTCCAATCTGTATTCCTTTGATGCCTGTAATCAGGTGTCATTAAAGGGCAATATCTATGATGGAGGCTTGAATAAGAGAGCCAATCTGACAGGGGGAATGTCAGCAGATGAAAAGTATATCGCCATAGATAAAAGCGAAGGGGTTAAAATAGGTACGGATAACAAGACACCTGCAGTGGGAACCGTTTACTACCAGAGCAGTGATGAGAGCGTTGTAACGGTATCGGATTCCGGCAGAGTAAGTGCAGCTGGGGAAGGCGTTGCTAAGGTAAAGGCTTACACAGTCCAGGAAGGGCGGAGATTTGAATCGGATGAGGTGACATTTTATGTGGGAGAAGGATCGGGCGCTGTTATGCCGGAACGTATCCGTATTGTATCGGAAGGAGACAGCATTACATCTATAAATGGTACTTTGCAGTTTCGTGCGGAAGTATTTCCTGCAGAAGCAGTAGATCAGTCGGTGACATGGTCGGTTATAAATCCGGTTACCGGAGAGGCGTCGCAGGCGGCTGTAATTGACAGTAATGGACTGCTTACCGCCAGACAGGAGGGAGCTGTCATTGTCAGAGCATCCACCATTAATCAGGTACAGGCTGACAGTCTGGCTGTGATCTCCACACCTGCATCGGGTGGATTAAAAGATAACTGGCAGATTGTAAGAGAGGACAGCAATGGCTGGAAATTAGAAGAAGATAGGGATGCGGTGTCTGTTCTGGCTCAGGGGAACAGCCTGTGGGCTACGGGTAACTCCGTGAAAAATATCATTACGACAGACTTTACCGGATCGGCGGATGATGTAACGGCAGTTGTGAAGTTATCCGGCAAAACCGGAGCTGATTATGACGAAGCGGGCCTTATTTTCTATCAGGATGACGACAATTATACTGCAGTTCAGAGGAAGCATGGAACCGGAAATGCGGTCCTTGCAGTTGTAAATGAGCAGGGCGGATCACCTTCCGAAAATCCAAGTCTGCCGGATATGGAAAATGAAGACATTTACCTGAAGCTGGTGAAGACAGGAACGGATATTACCGGATACTACCGTGTGGATGAAAACGAGGAGTGGACAGCCATCAGAACCGTCAGCAATGCGGGGCTTGGGGGTTCTTTCCGGGCAGGTATCCTGGTGGGAGGCGGAAACAGCAGCAGCTGGTTTACTATTTCTGACATGTCGGTCAACGGAATGGATTATGGCTTTAAAAATACTAATCATGCACCAACAGCAGCAGATATTACTTATCAGATGCCGCAATCAGGCCATGCTGCAGCGGGAGATCAGGTATCGGTAAGCTACCGGTATGAAGATGAAGACGGAGATGAAGAGCAGGATACGGTGATCTCATGGCTGGTTTCCGACAGTGAGGATGGAATATACCAGCCGGCTGCCGGGCTGACCGGTAATGAAATTACCCTGCCGGATAACTTTGCCGGAAAGTATGTCAAGGCTGCAGTTATCCCTGTGGATGCAAGAGGAAAATGCGGTCTGATCGCTTATGGAGATGCATTTGTGGTAGCAGGTAAGGGGACGTATGCGGATAATGAGGTGCATAGGGACAATGATGTGTCTGCGGAAAAAGATGCGTACACGGGTAATGAAGCGTCTTCCGATAAAGATGCATACACGGGTAAAGAAGTGTCTGCGGATAAAAATGCATACACGGACAATGAAGTGTCTGCGGATAAAGATGGATATACAGATAAAGAAGCGTTTGCAGATAAAAATTCCCGGGAAATGGGAATGTCAGCTGAGGCAGGTTTGAAAAAGGCAGGGATTTCCGGTACGGATTTTAATGATTTTCAGAGTGATACCAGATATTATGTCACCACAGCGGGACCGGAAACGGAATTCATAGATCTGGATTTTGAAACTAAGGATCAGAATGCTGTCATTCAGTTAACGGTGAACGGAGCGGTATTGGAAAAGGGGGCAGCAGGCTCCGTATCCTGCAAACAGGTTCCGTTAATTGCAAATCACAATATCATTGAAGCAAGAGTAACCGCAGCAGACGGACTGGACAGGGCTTATTATCGGTTTATCATTATGAGAAGAGGATATAACGATCCTACATTGAGCAGTATTCTGGTGGATGGCAGTGCAATTGATTTTGATCCGGATACGACGGAGTATTATATAAATCAGGACAGTGAAAAGGAGGTATCCATTGCAGCATTCAAGGGAAATGATTCTTCTGTAGTGACAATTACAAATGGAACCGACAGGATTGTGGGAACCGAAAAAACAGTGCCGGTGATACCGGGAATCAATCAGATTGTAATTGGGGTGAAACCGGATACCAATGCCGCTTCACGGTATTATACACTGCATGTCAGAGTACCTAAGGATGAGGATAACCAGCTCCTTAAGATGGAGTTTTCCAATGAAATTGCAATGAACCGGCAGTTTGATCCGGATATTCTGGCATACTCCGGAACCACGGGATCATCCGCCGGAAGTCTGAAATTGGAAGCACAGGATCTGGGAGCAAAAATCAGGGTGCTGTATAACGGAAAGGAAACGTTGTCAGATGATTATAAGGTAACCGTTCCTCTGGATATCTATAATGGCATAAACCGTGTTGTTGTGATTGTAACTGCAAAAAATGGCGAACAGAGAGTCTACCGGGCAGAGATCGAGGGAAGAGCAGAAACCAGCGCCAATGACCGGAACTGGCTGAGCTATACCATCGGCTGGGGAAGTATCCATATTGATTCTGCAATGAATGGCACGCCAATCACCTTGCTCAATGATAAGAATGAACGGGTGGAATATGCCAGAGGAATCGGAACCCATGCGAACTCCACCATTATATTCCAGGTGGAAGGAAAGGGTTATGAAAGATTCCAGTCATTTGTAGGAGTGGATGCCAGTCAAAATGGAAAAGGTTCTGTAACTTTTAAGGTAAAGGCAGATGACAAGGAGGTATTTAACAGCCAGGAGCTGACTTCAGCTTCTCCTCAGAAGTTTGTTGATATTGATCTGCAGGGAGTGAAAACGCTGACGCTGATAGCGGATCAGGGTGCCGATAACGGCAATGACCATGCAGACTGGGCAGATGCCAAGTTCACCGGAAGGATGGCTGAAAGGGTGGATTCGACACAGTATCAGGTAAATATCCAGACAGAGGGAGCGGGAAGTGTGGAAACCAGCGCCCAGGATGGAAAGATTACAAAGAATGACAGTCTGGTACTTACTTTTATTCCGGAAGACGGATACGTGGTCGATAAAGCTTATGTAAATGGGGAACCAATACAGGTAAACAACATGAACCAGTCTGTTATTGCAAACGTAAAGGAAGATATCAATGTAAGCGTGGTTTTCCGGGATAAAAATGAAATAGTATGTACCTGCCGGCTAACCAATCTGACATTTTCCGGAAGTGAGCTGAGTATAGACAAAAAGGGCGATAAGAAAACGTTACTGCTGGAGGCAGCAGCCCGGCTTGAAGGAACCTGTCAGATAGAGGGACACAGCCAAAAAGAGATTACGTATGCTTATGAAATTATTTCCGATACTACAGGTAGTGCAGTCATTACAGAGGGCAGCAAACTAACCGTTGACAATCAGGGCATTGTTACAGTCCGGGTAAAAGCTTCCGCTGAGGATACAAATGTATTGATGGAAACTGCAAAATTTGTGGTTACCGTAAAGCCGGTTCAAGGTCCCGAACCTGTAACCTATACAGTAAAGTTCAACCCAAATGGAGGAACGGTGTCCAAATCAGAGTTAACCGTCAAGGCAAACAGCTCATTTGGCACGCTGCCGGTACCGTCCAGAAAAGGATACCGGTTTACGGGTTGGTATCATGGAACAAAGCTGGTAAAGAATACGGATATCTGTAAAGGGAACATGACCTTAACAGCAAAGTGGGAACAGATACCGGTTAAGCCGTCCACTGTTACGAATTTGAAAATATCCGGCGCTTCCCAGAAAAAGATAAAATTAAAATGGGGGAAAGTAACTGGTGCGGATACCTATAAGGTATACCGGTATAATGATAAGAAGAAAAAATGGAATACGTTGAAAACAACAACCGGAACCTCCTATACCGACACGAAACTGGAACCAGGCGTCAAATACAAATATTGTGTAGCAGCCAGCAACAGTGCAGGCACAGGGAAAAAATCAAAAACGCTGATCACAGCCGCAAAACCGGTGAAACCGGCATTAAAAGTGACTGCAGCAGGAAAAGGTGCTGTAAAAATATCCTGGAAGAAGCAAAAGGCATATAAGATTGATATTTATATGAAGACAGGAGATGGAAAATACAGTAAAATTAAAACTAAATCAGCAAAAAGCACCTCATACGTAAAATTAGGACTTAAAAAAGGAAAAACTTACCGATTCCGTATCAGGGCTTATGCAAGACCTGCTTCTAAGGTGTAGGTATACAGTGAATATTCCGCTGTTAGAAGATTGACAATAAAATAGTATAAAATTAGAAGGATGCTGCGTATCAGAGTCAGGAGATATGCAGCATCTTTGTGTTTTGAGAGCAGATCATGTGGTAGAAGCAGGGGTGGAATAAAAAGGAGCAGCTGAAAATTATTAGACATAACAGGGATGAAATGTTATAATAAGAACTTATAATAATCGTCTATGGCGGCCTTTGTGGCAGGCCGAATGCCGAAACGGGACTTTACTGCTTTGTGTGGTATTGTTCATTATAAGCTGACTATTGATCATGATTAAGATAGGGGAGAAGATTATGACGAAAAAACAGATACTTAGAATGGTTTGTTTTCTGATGCTTGCAGGTGGTATATTTTATGTGATGAATGGAATATTTGTGAAACCGGCGTCAATTGAGATAAATGACCGCTATGATGCATTTTATAAAAGAGAAGCAAAGAATTCATGGGATGGTGCATTAATTGGAAGCAGTGTGGTAGACCGCGCATGGGCGGCACCTCTTGCCTGGAATGAGTATGGCATGGCATTATATCCCATGTCTACAGACAGCCTGCCGTTACCGTTTGTCACAAATCTGATTGAAGAAATACATAAAAAGCAAAATACAAACTTTTTTGTAATTGATTTACGAGGATTAAGAAGCAGTAAATTAGAACTGCAGGAGTTTAAGATCCGGCGTTTGACTGATAATATGAAATTTTCTAAGAACCGGATGGATGTTCTGAGAAAAGCTTTTACCTATGCAGAGAAATATAACGAAGATAAGTCATTCCTGGATCATAAAATGTCTTTTTATATTCCTTTTATTAAATATCATCCAAGATGGGAAGAGCTAAATAAATATGATTTTACGATCCCTGAGAGGCAGGTAAAGGGTGTCTACGAAAAAAATGCATTTATGGTGAATGCCCAGAAGAGGCCCAAAACAACGGATAAAATAGGTGAAATATCAGAACTGCAGTTAGAGATTTTATTGGAAATATTAGAATACGGGAAAGAAAATAATCTGCAGCTCCTGTTTACTTCCATGCCTGGATCCATGTCTCAGAACGCGCAAAAGCAGATGAATAAGGTATTTGAAATCATAAAAGAGTATGGTTTTGATTCTATTAATTTTAATAAGCAGGATCTCTATGATGAGCTGGGAATTGATTTCGCAACAGATTATATTGACCCGATTCATCTGAACTCAAAAGGAGCCAGAAAAGTTACTTCATATCTGGGCAGTTATATAAATGAGCATTATAATTTTCGCGACAAACGAGGTGAAGAAACATATAAGAGCTGGGACGATGCATGGAAGGAATATGACGCATTTTACAACAGCGGCTGGCAAAATAACGGTAATCCCCAGGCATAAACAGACAGGAGGCAATCCACATGAATATTTTAATAACACTTTCCATGACGGAAGCACAAAAAATGGAGCTGGAACGAATGGATCCGTGTGCCGAGTATCATTACACGAAGTATAAGTCCGTAACCAGGGAACAGGTTCAGGCGGCAAATATTGTGATCGGCAATGTGCCGCCGGAATACATTGCAGCATCAGCTAACTTAAAGTGGCTTCAGCTAAACAGTGCCGGTACGGATGGCTATTGCAAGCCGGGAGTTCTGGCTGAAGGTACGCTGCTGACCAATGCTTCCGGGGCATATGGACTGGCTATCGGGGAATTTATGGTTGGACTTACCTTTGCACTGAAGAAAAATACCGCCCGGTATATCCGCAATCAATTCAACCACATATGGCATTATGAGGGCGGTGTAAGTACCATTGCCGGGAGTACTGTTCTGGTGATCGGACTTGGGGATATCGGGATGGAGTATGCCAAAAGAATGCAGGCTCTGGGAAGCCATGTGATTGGCGTGAAACGCAGGAGAAGCGAAAAGCCCCCATTTGTAGACGAGCTTTATTATGAAGAGGATGTGGACAGTCTGCTTCAAAGGGCTGATATTGTAGCCCTAACTATGCCTGCATATGATAAGACGATTGGGTTTATGCGGGAAGAGCGGCTTAAAAAGATGAAGGAGACTGCAATCCTGATAAATGTGGGCAGGGGCAGTTTAATCGATACGCAGGACTTATACCGGGCATTGAAAGAGAATTGGATCGCCGGTGCCGGGATTGACGTGATCACGCCGGAGCCGCTGCCATCGGACCATCCGATGTGGGATCTGGAAAATCTGATCTTAACACCCCATGTTTCAGGCGGATATTCGGTACCGGAGACTCTGGAGCGGATAGTAGGGATTGCGCTAGAAAACAGGAGGCGGTTAGCCGCAGGGGAGCCTCTGAAAAACAGAATTGACTTCCAGACAGGGTACCGGTTGTAAGATGGACTTCTATCAAAGGGTGGCAGTGGTATGCAAAATGATTCCGGAGGGCAGGGTGGCAACCTACGGTCAAATAGCTCTTCTATGCGGAAAACCTAAAAATTCCCGACAGGTGGGTTACGCACTGAGAAATAATCTGTCGGGAGATCATCTCCCAGCGCAGAGAATTGTAAATCATCAGGGATATCTCTCCGGTGCGGGATGCTTTCAGGAGCCGGATAAGCAGGATGTGCTTCTGGAAGAAGAAGGAGTGGAAGTAAGTCCTGATTTAAGGGTGGATTTAAAAAAATATGGATGGAAAAATACATTGGAGGATGCACTTTGGCTAAGGGCATATTTTGAAGAAACAGGGATATAGAAGTCCCTGTTTTTTGTGCTGTTCCAATAAAGAATCATCCATTTATATAGGAAACAGATTTACGGTACTCGGTAGGGGCAGTTCCAACGGTTTTTTTGAAAATCCGGCTGAAGTACAGTGCATTCTGGTAGCCGGTCAGGTCTCCGATCTCGTTTATGGTCAGGTCGGTTGTCTCTAATAATTCTTTTGCTTTGGTCATGCGGATGGAAGTAATATACTGCATGGGTGTCATGCCCATATATTGGCGGAAGGTTCGGATAAACCAGCAGGTGCTGATATGGTTTGCCGCTGCATAGTCCTGGATACTCAATTCCTGGGAGAAATGTTCGTTGAAATAGTGCACCGCTGTTTCAATTTCTGACTTTATTTTAGTGCTGCCATGGCCTTTCTCCTGCTGATGACGGGAAATCAGGATGAGAAACTCCCGGAAATATAAGTTCAGCAATTCACAGTGTCCCGGACGCTTTAACTGCAGTTCCCGTATCATTTTATTCATAAGCTGGGTGTATTCAGAAGTAAATCCGATCTCCAGCATATCCTGCTCTTTAAATCCTGCGGCGTCCAGAAGGGCTTCTGCGCCATAACCGGAAAAATGTATCCAGAAGAGTTCGGGGGTATTCTGGGCATAGTAATAATATTTCTGGGGTTCCAAAGGACGGTAAAGGATCAGGGAGCCTGCAGCAAGTTCTTTGCGAACACCGTTTTTTTCAAAATCTGCTTTGCCCTGTGCGACATAGATTAACTGATAATCAATACGTCCGTTGGGGCGCAGGGTAACCATTTCCTTTCGTGATATGAACCGGTAATTCCCGCAGCTGTAAATGGACAGTTCGTGCTCCTGGTCCAAAATATCTATATCTATATCATTTAAATAGCCTGAGTTTGAGTACAAGGATACACCTCCGTTCAGTTAGTTGACACGCAATATAATATAATTATAACCCGGTAAGATCGTCATGACAATAGGTTTTGTATCATTTTGTGCATATATTCGTCTATCCTGGATATGGAAATTTACTTGGGTGGAACTTATAATCAGTATCAAGAAGAGCAGTTTCAAAACTGCGCTGGTAGTTCTGAAATTTATACTTTACAGACTACGAAATCAACGGCAGATGTCATGCATTTTAAATTTTATATGAACTACAGGAGGGTTCCAAAATGATAATTCCAAGATATTATGAAGATTTGAAGGTTTTGCACAAAAATACAATGCCAAACAGAAGTTACTACATTCCTGCTTCCGGCCAAAGAGATGACCTGGTGGAGAACAGAGAAGCTTCTGATCGTTTTTTTCTATTAAACGGAACCTGGAAGTTCCGGTATTATGACAGTATTTATGACCTCCAGGAGGAATTTTACCAGATCGGTTATGATACAAAGGATTTTGGAGAGATACCGGTTCCAGGCGTATGGCAGAACTTTGGATATGACCGCCATCAATATACCAATACCAGATACCCGTTTCCTATGGATCCGCCTTATGTACCCCAGGATAATCCCTGCGGAGCTTATCTTCATACCTTTGTGTATCATAAAGTTCCAGAGGCACCAAAGCAGTTTTTAAATTTTGAAGGAGTGGATTCCTGCTTTTATGTATGGATGAACGGAGTATTTGTAGGATACAGCCAGATCTCTCATGGTATGAGTGAGTTTGATGTAACGGATGTGTTGAGGGAAGGTGAAAACAAGATAGCTGTTCTGGTTTTAAAATGGTGTGACGGCAGTTACCTGGAGGATCAGGATAAATTCAGAATGTCGGGAATTTTCCGTGACGTTTATCTTTTGAGCAGACCAGCGGATATGATTTTAGATTATTTTGTAAAAACAAATATTTCCGGTGATTACGAAAAAGCAGAAGTTTGTGCAGATCTTTCATTCAGCCATAATGAGATTCCGGTAGCATACAGCCTTGAGGACAGTCAGGGGCAGGTCGTTGCAGCGGGGGAATCCGAGGGTGGTAAGATACTGTTTGAAGTGGACCATCCGGTTTTGTGGAATGCGGAGCAGCCGTATCTCTATACCCTTGTGTTAAAGACAGATCATGAAGTGATTACCGAGCGTCTGGGATTCCGTGAAATAGAAGTGCGGGATGCCGTTTTATATATTAATAATGTAAAAGTGAAGCTCCATGGGACGAACCGCCATGATAGTGATCCTATTACGGGGGCTGTCATCAGTGTGGAGCAGATGAAGAAGGATCTGGAATTGATGAAGCAGCACAATATGAATGCCATTCGTACCAGCCACTATCCGAATGCGCCGCAGTTCTATCAGTTGTGTGATGAATATGGTTTTTTTGTAATTGATGAGACAGACAATGAAAGCCACGGAACCGTTGATATTTATATGACAGAAGAGGATTGGAAAGAGAGCTTTGCACGCACTGCCCACTATATTTCCGATAACCCTGATTTTATAGAGCCTACGTTAGACCGTGTTCGCCACTGTGTGGAACGTGACAAGAACCGCCCAAGTGTGATCTGCTGGTCTATGGGAAATGAATGTGGATACGGATGTACTTTTGAAGCAGCGCTTAGCTGGACGAAGGAGTTTGACCCCTCCCGTATGACCCACTATGAAGGTGCCCTCCATGCAGACAAGAACAGAGAAAATGATTTTTCGAATCTGGATACCTTCAGCCGGATGTATGCATCTGTGGCTGAGATTCACGAATATTTTAAGAATGGAATGGATAAACCTTTTGTACAGTGTGAATATTGTCATGCCATGGGAAATGGACCGGGTGATCTGGAAGATTATTTTCAGGTAATCCAGCAGTATGATGGGTTTATGGGTGGATTCATCTGGGAGTGGTGTGATCACGCTATTGATGTGGGAAAGACGGAATTAGGCAAGAGAAAATATGCCTATGGCGGTGACTCGGGTGAGTACCCCCATGACGGAAATTTTTGTATGGATGGACTTGTTTATCCGGACCGAACGCCTCATACAGGGCTGTTGGAATTTAAAAATGTACACCGTCCGGTGCGGGTGATGGAGTTTGTACAGGATACTGGGGAAGTGACAATCCGTAATTTCATGGACTATCGGAACCTGAAAGATTACCTGACCATTGCCTATACGGTATCCCAGGATGGATGTGTTTTTGAAAGCGGAGTGATTACAGATGCTGAAATGCTGGATTTAGAGCCGCATCAGGAAAAGAAGCTGTCGGTTCCGTTTACGGTACCTGCATCGGGTAAGTGCTATTTGAAGCTGGAATATCAGGCAGTGAAGACAGAGGGACCGGTTCGTGAAGGAGATTTTCTGGGATTTGATGAAATCGCTTTATTTACGGAAGATAATCAGAATCAGACTGTAAAATCTCTCATGGAAAGTCTGAGTGTTCCACGGGAGGATGCAGATGGTTGTCTGGCAATTGAGGAAGATGACAGGTTCTTATATATCACAGGACCGGAATTTGCTTATGTATATAATAAGCTTACCGGTGGGTTTGAAAAAATGGTATTCCGGAATATGAATTTCCTGGAGAAACCAATGGAATATAATGTGTGGAGAGCGCCTACCGATAATGACCGGAATGTGAAGCATCTGTGGATGAAGGCAAATTATGATAAGACGGTAACACGTGCCTATGAAACCAGTTACAGAGTTCTGGAAGGATGTGTGGAAATCAGCACCAGCCTGTCCCTGTCCGCTATCTATACCCAGAGGCTCGTAGAGATTCGGGTATGCTGGACGGTTTATTCCGATGGAACAATTGGTTCCAGGCAGGAGGTACGCCGTCCAGCGGGGCTGCCGTTCCTGCCAAGATTCGGACTGCGCCTGTTTCTTCCAAAAGCAATGGGGCATGCCGAATATGCGGGGCTTGGACCGGTTGAAAGCTATATTGATAAACGCCGCGCCAGCTTCCATGGAAAATTCCAGAGTCCGGTGACAGAAATGCATGAGGATTATATCCGCCCCCAGGAAAATGGAAGCCACTATGATTGCGATTATGTGAAGATCTATGGTACAAGGGCTGGTCTGACTGCTTATGGAAAAGAAACATTCAGCTTTAATGCATCCGTATACACACAGGAAGAACTTACTGGGAAGGCACATAACTACGAATTAGTTCCTTCTCCTTATACGGTACTTTGCCTGGATTATATCCAAAGCGGAATAGGTTCCAACAGCTGCGGACCGGAATTGGCAGAGGAATACCGTTTAGATAAAGAAGCATTTGAGTTTGAATGCTTTATAAAACCGTATTTGTGTAAATAAGGTAGGTGATGTAAATAAGAAAAGAGAATAATTTTAATTCAGTATTTTAAATAGAGGAACGAACTGCCCCCAGTCGAAAAGCATATAATATGCTTTTGCCTGGCAGGGCAGTTTTTTATTTGTACGGCACATTCAAGAGTGATAAAAAGTGTTGTAAATATAAG
The DNA here is from genome assembly GCF_034124845.1 of Robinsoniella sp. Taxonomy (NCBI): domain Bacteria; kingdom Bacillati; phylum Bacillota; class Clostridia; order Lachnospirales; family Lachnospiraceae; genus Robinsoniella; species Robinsoniella sp. Next base: position 43,036 of record NZ_JAWYAJ010000281.1, on the reverse strand, counting down.
GAAATTTTGATAGTTTTTTATATAGGAATAGGTAAAACAGTTTGGTATAATGTACGAGGTTTATGTAATATAGAGTTAATGGGTTCAGGGAAGAGAGAAGATAATGGAAAAGAGAAGATTGGAAAAGAGAAGAATGCAAGAGTGAAGATAATGGAAGAGACAGGAATGGAAGAGTGAAGATAATGAAAGAGATAATAATGGAAGAGAGAAGATAATGGAAGAGCAGACAGGGCAAGTTAGAATTAATTCAACATCCAGAGTATTTAAAATGTCAATCCCAATTTTTGTGGAGCTGATGCTGCAGTTACTGGTGGGAAATATTGACCAGATCATGATCAGCCAGTATTCACAGAAATCAGTGGCAGCAATTGTAAATGGGAACCAGATTATGAATCTGGTCATTATTGTGCTAAACATGATCAGCATGGCAACTACGGTTATATTATCCCAGTTTTTAGGGGCAAAAGATGACGAAAATGCATCGAAGACCTGTATGGTTTCGCTGACTCTGATCACGGGTGTCAGCGTAGTAATTACGCTGATTGTAATGCTGGCAAACAAGCCGATATTTACGATGATGAAGCTGCAGCCGGAAATTATGGGTGAAACCAGGGCTTATCTGATGATTGTAGGAAGCTTTATTCTGGTTCAGGGACTTTATCTGAACTTTGCGGCAATTCTCCGTACATATACTTTAATGAAAGAAGTGATGTATGTTTCAGTAATTATGAATATACTGAATATAGCAGGAAATGCAATCTTAATAAATGGCTGGCTGGGATTTCCCCAGATGGGCATAGCAGGTGCCGCCACATCTACGGTGATCAGTAAAACCATAGGGCTGCTGCTGATTATCCTGCTGTTTGTTAAAAAGGTGCGGCTTCCTCTGGGAATACGGTTTTTAATGCCGTTTCCTAAGAAATTACTGGGGAATCTGTGTAAAATTGCATTTCCCTCTGGAGCTGAGAGCTTTTCGTACAACGTATCCCAGATTTGTATTCTGGGAATTGTAAATACTTTTGGAACCATGGTAACGGCTACTAAGGGATATTGCAGCATTCTGGCAAATCTATCCTATGTCTATGCTGTTGCCCTTTCTCAGGCTACTCAGATTGTTTTGGGATATTTACTGGGACTTAAAAAGATTGAAGATATCCAAAAGAGGGTGTGGAGCACTATGAAAATATGCCTCGGGGTCTGCCTGGGGGTGACGCTGCTGCTATTTATAAACAGCAATCTGGTATTTCGGATGTTTACCAGTGATCCGGAGGTACTGGCACTTGGCAGAAGAATTTTATTCCTGGAATTCTTTTTGGAGATTGGAAGGGCTATTAATATCATTATGACAAGAAGCCTGATTGCAGTGGGGGACGCGAAGACACCGATGATTGCAGGAATTACAGGGGAGTGGCTGATTGCATTTGGCATGGCATATGTGTTTGGCATAACCCTGGGCTGGGGGCTGGAAGGCGTATGGATTGCAATGGCGCTGGATGAGTGTACCAGAGGTTTGATTTACGTTATCCGCTTCCGCCAGGGAAAATGGAAACGTCTGGCATATGGAAATATTGCCTGAAACGTAACGGTTTTACATATTTTATCACGAAGTGGGGGGATCTTTATGATATTGCTGGTAACTTTCATTTTTACGGTTTGTTTCGGAACGGCTTATTGCTGTCTGGCTGACCCGCCTGGTGCAAAAGCGCTTGCCTTAAAGGCGGCAGCAACATCAATGCCGGTAATACTGGCGTTATACGGCGTTCTCTCCCGGGGTGGGAGGGTGAATTGGCTCATCTTTCTGGGGGCGCTGCTTTGTATGACGGCAGATGTGCTTTTGGAGCTTTATTTTATAGCAGGAGCAACTGCATTTGGGTTAGCACATATTTGTTTTATTATGGCATTTGCAATGGACGGCGGGGCAGATTGGATTACAATTCTTATTTTTATATTGATTTACGTGACAATTATCGGTGTATTTTACAGAGATATTCCAGGACTTTCCAAACTTAAAATTCCGGCATTTCTTTATATGGCTGTTTTAAGTATTATGGCATCCATGGGTATAACAGTGGGGATTGTACGGGGAGGCATCAGCGGCATACTGGCTGCTGCGGGCGGAATCTTTTTTGTATGTTCCGATTGTATCCTGGGCTTTCGGCTGATTCATAAGAAGAAAGAAAAGATTTACCGGTATGCGGTTATGACCCTGTATTATGGGGCGGTTTATCTGATAGCTGCATGCGGGGTGATTTAACAGTGTTAGGAGCTGAAAGTTGTGATATCCAGCGTAAAAAGTACATTTGACAATTTTGTTAAAAAGTGATATCATGTAAGCACAAAAAGGAATAACCGCCGACGTAAAAGCAGTGGTTGCCCTCAATAAGGATTGTCCTTTGGACAAAAACTACCCTGTTTGCCTAGAACAGGGTAGTTTTATTTTGATCGCTTGTCTATATAGGCAAGCAACGATATTAGAAAACAATTAAAAACCAGTCCCTGAAATTAACCGGATATGTCATGAATAAAGAACTTGTTTCATATATTAAGCCAAGAGAATATTTCATTTGAAAAATGGCCCGCAGTGCGGACTGATTGGGGGTATATATGAATTATATTTGGGGCGGTATGATCATAATCGGGATCATCTATGGTGCTTTTACCGGAAGGATGCAGGAAATAACAGATGCGGCGCTTACGTCATCCAAGGAGGCGGTTACGCTGTGTATTACAATGGTGGGGGTTATGTCCCTTTGGGTAGGGATTATGGAAATTGCCTCTGAAGCGGGACTGATTAAGAGTCTGTCCAGAAAAATAAGGCCGTTTGTACATTTTATGTTCCCTGAGATCCCTAAGGACCATAAGGCAAATGAACATATTACCACTAATTTTATTGCAAACTTTCTGGGACTTGGATGGGCGGCAACCCCGGCGGGATTAAAGGCAATGGAAGAACTGGGGGAATTGAATCATCACAGGCCTGTCGCCAGTAAGTCTATGTGTACGTTTTTGATCTTAAATATTTCGTCGCTGCAGCTGATCCCGGTAAATATAATCGCGTATCGGAGCCAATATGGGAGTACAAACCCCACTTCAATTGTAGGGGCGGCAATCGTAGCGACCTGTGTTTCTACCTTGACGGGGATTGTGTTTGCGAAGATAATGGGAAAAAGAAAGAACTGCTGATTTATAGAAATGTTATAGGCGTGTAAAAAAGAAGATTACTCATTTTAAGGGTAGTCTTTTTTTATTTGGCATAATTAATAAATATATAGCAGCAATCACCTTTAAACAGGACAAATATACAAAGAAATAAAAATATGGCAAACCGTATTATACAAAAAAAATGAACATATGTACCAATACATGACATTAATATATCAAATATAATTAGAAATATACTCAAAAATCTGCCGGATTTCGTGATGATGCTGTAAATTATCTTTACTAAAAATCATTTGCTTGATGGCAGCAAGAAATTGCAGCGCTGGATTTCTAAAAAGGAGGGATGAGAAGCAGGGGCCAGGCTGAAAGCAACAGCATAATTTAGGGAAAAATCATTTCATGAAGATGAGCAACAGAAAGGGAGAGGTTGATAAATGAAGAAGAAACAATTGTGGAAACGAGTCTTGCCTTTGATTCTAAGTACTTGTATGGCAGTTCAGCCGGTTTTGCCGGTATACGCTGCAGACACGGGAAAAACAGCAGAATCAGCAGAAATGGCGGAGCGTGTGGATACTGCGGCGGCGAAAGAGAAAGCCAAAGCAGGAGTACCTGCGTCTAACCAGGCGCAGGTCATACCGGGGGAAACAAATGAAATTTATGAAAAAGATTTTTCCAAAGATGGGATAGAAGGTTTTTCTGTGAAAAGCGGATCAGCTGCGTTAAGTAAATCTGAAGGAAAGCTGCAGGTTCCCGGAGGCGGAACGAAACTGATCATTGATGAAAATTCACCGACACTGAAAAACACTGAGGTAGAATTTGAAATTGACCCGGCAAATAATAACGGCAGGTTTTATGCTGTTGTGAGATATGCGGGACCGAATTCTTATACGGCAATAGGCAACGGGGGTGTTGGCGGCAATACATCACCCTGGTATTTGAAAACCGGAGACGGAAAAGAGGTTTCCCTTTTAAGCGGTGCACCGGGAACAGACGGTAATTTATACGGAGACGGGCAGAGGCTTTATGCAAAGCGTGTGAAGCCTTATAAACTTCGTGTAAGAGTGGTTGAAAAGGTGGTTACTGTTTTTCTGGATGGTGCAGAAATATTTAACGGAGAAGTGCCCGGGATTTCCATGGATGCCGGCAAGGCTGGTATGTACTTTGAAAATAACGGCGGCGGTATTGGAACTTTTTCGGTATCCTCTCAGAATGAGTTGGAACCCGCTGCTTTGGATGTAACGGAGAAGGAGATTGCATCTTCGCAGATGTCCGTAAAAGTTGACCAGGCTTTTCCACGGGTCATCAGCTATAATTTAGACGGCAAGACGATGCAGGGACAGGAAATTCCATATTATGTTGTGGAGGTTAACAATAAAGCTTTCGTGCCCACGGTTACTTCCGAAATCAATGGAAACAGGGCAGTCTATCATATGGATGTGAACGGAATGACCTTTGATACGGTATTGACCGTACGGGACAATGTTATGGTTATGACCCTTGAAAACATTGCTGAGGGAATTAAAACCATTCATTTTCCAAAACACAGCCTGGTATCCGTAAGCAGTGACCAGGAAGGCGCAGCACTTACCGTTAATGATAACCGGGTACAGAAGAGTGTGGATTTAACAACGAATCCGTCAGAAGATCCGGCATATAAAGAGGCTGTGATCACCGTTGTAAATAACCACGAGCTGGCGGCATCTGTCCGGAATGATTCATCCAAAGAGTATGGGGCAGCAGCATACCAGACCATGAAAAACGGAGATCATTACACTACAGGATTGTGGACCAATGAATTTTTAGTTCGGGGGCTGGATGACCAGGATTACGAGAAACCCTATACGGCAGTGGCAGTCACCGCTGACCGGAACCAGGATGGAAAGATTGATTTCCAGGATGGGGCAATTGCATACCGGGATGATTGTTATGCGGATGAATCGGATAAAGAGATTAAAGGTTCCGAAGCAGTTATGAACGCATATACCAGTATCGCCATGAATGTTGGAAGTGCGGCGCAGTATCCGTTTTTACGTATCTTAGACAATGCGAAAAAGTTCAATCTGGGGACAGACGGATTTCAGCAGATGATTATTATAAAAGGGTATCAGGGAGAAGGTCATGATGCCAGCCATCCTGACTTCGCCAATTATAATAAACGTGCAGGGGGTCTGGAAGATTTTAATACACTGCTGTCAGAGGGCGAAAAATACAACGCCTATTTCGGAGTACATATCAACCACACGGAAATGTATCCGGAAGCCAGCCAGTATGCGGTGGATGAACTGAATACCGGAACCGGAGCATGGAACTGGTATGACAGTGCGGTAAATATGATCCGTGAAAATGATATTCTATTGGACGGCTCCCAGATTCCCGGCGGAAATATGAAACAGAGGCTTCAGCAGCTGAATGAAGATACCAACGGGAAGCTGAAACTGATATACGTTGATACTTATTTCGACAACCGGTTCGCACCTTACCGCCTGGAAAAAGCAATTAACGGGCTGACGGATCAGGGAACGGCAGTAGCAACTGAATACCCGGAGAAGATGACTGCCAGAAGCGCATGGGCACATCATATTAACAGTACTTATGCAGGCGCAGGAAATATGGTACGGTTTGTCTACAACGGGCAAAAGGACATCTTTGGACAGACAAGCCTCTTCCGTGGGGAAGGCAGCCGTGTCAATGGATTTAACGGATGGCAGGGAGCAGACGATTATTATGCTACTATGAGGGACTTTTTTACAAATGTTCTGCCCAACCGTTTCCTGGCACAGTACCCCATCAGCCAGTGGACGAATAATGATAAGGCTGTGTTAGGCAGTAACAATGAAGTTGTAACCGAAATGAAAAACGGAAAAAATGTAATCAGCCTGAATGGGCATGAAGTGGCATCCGGAAATAAAATCTTCATTCCATGGACAATCGATGGACAGGAAAAGATCTATCACTATAATGAAGCAGGAGGAACAACCAGCTGGACGCTGCCCCAGGGATGGAATTACTCTAATGTGAAGCTGTATAAACTCACGTCTACAGGGAAGACGGAGGAACAGGTATTAAGCGTGGGTGCAGACAAAACCATCTCCTTAACTGCGGACGCCCGTCAGGGATATGTGATCTATCCGGGAGATGCGGCAGTAGAGATTCCGGATATGGCAGCCTATGACTGGAGCACAGGAAGCCTGGTAAAAGATATGGGATTTGACAGCCATACTTTTGGTAACGGATGGAGTAATATCAATGATAATCCAAAGGTAACATTTACCGATACCAGCATTGGAAATACCATGATTCAGATTACAGGAAGTGAGGAAGGCGGAATCAGCCAGGAAATGACCGGGCTTACGCCGGGACAGAGCTACTCAGCTTCTGCATGGATTCGTACCTCTGAGGGAAGAAAGGTGCATTTATCCATAGAAGATGGGAAGGGAACAAAGCTTGCTGAAAACTATATAGACAGTTCCAATGTAATCTATGGAGTTCATCATACTGATAAGTACAGAGAGTATTTCCAGAGAGTAAAACTTTCCTTTACGGTACCGGAAGGACAGACAACGGCTGTGATTAAAATCAAAGCTGATGCAGGTAGTGAAACCTCCACGGTTATGATTGATGATGTGCGGGTTATTCCTGTTACGCTGACAGATCAGGGAGACCATTATTTCTTTGAAGATTTTGAAAATGTGGATCAGGAGTACGGTCCGTTTGTTTCTACGGAATCAGACCAAAGCCATTTATCCGAAATGAACCAGATCAACGGTGGGCTCACAAACGATGTAATCGAAGGGAACTACTCCCTGAAAATCCGAAATGGGGACTACATGAGGACCCTTTCTCACCGTGTCCGCCTGAAACCCAATACCACTTATACAGTCGGGCTGGATTATAAGGCATCTGCCGCAAATGCATTTGCACTTGGTGTAAAATCGGACAAGGCTCTGGCAGCAGAAGATGCAAAAAATGCCGTGCTTGTGTTTAAGCCCCTTGGCGGTACTGGTTATGCTAAAAAAGAAAGCACGAAAGTAGCTTTTACAACCGGTGATTACGATGATTATTATATAGACCTTACAAAGCAGAGCGCTTCCGAATATATCATTGATAACTTCTATGTAAATGAAGGAAAGGATGGGGATATTCAGGAGTATACGTTAAGCTTTGCCCCGGGAGAAGGAACGGTAAGCGGGGAAGATCCAAAAGACATAAAGGCCACAGAGGGCATGGCAATTGTACTTCCGGAAAATACCTATACCAGAAAAGATTTTGATTTTATCGGCTGGAGTGACGGAGAGAAGACCTATGAGGCCGGTGCTGTTTACAGCATGCCGGGCAGGAGCATGACACTGACAGCTGCCTGGGAGGAAGGCGGAATCACCTATACACAGATTCCAAGCTCCCAATTAACCGCAGTGGCGGAAAGCCAGGAAAGTGACACACCGGGGGCTGTCGATGGACCTGGAAGCAATGCGGTAGATGGAGATACGGCAACTAAATGGCATTCTGCATACAGTTCCACTCCTATGGCGGATATTTCCAAGGACAAATACAATGGAATTACCATTGATCTGGGCGGAGTCTACGAGATTGGCAAACTGGAATACATTCCAAGGCAGGATGGGGGCAAAAACGGTATCATTACCGGATATAAGCTCTATTACAGCGAAGCAGAGGAAGGGACCTATGAAGAAGGAGCCTTTTTGGAAGTTCCGGAGGGAAGCGGAACCTGGGCTGGGGATGCTTCTAAGAAAACTGCTAAATTCTCTTTGATAAAAGCACGCAGGCTGATGCTTCGTGCAACTGCCACATTAGCGGACAATACTTTTATATCGGCAAGTGAGTTCTATATCTATCAGGCACAGAGAAATAACTATGAATATGAAAAAGCAGAAGTCAAAGCGGCAGCAGCAGACAGTACACAATCCGGATATCCGATTACAAATATGTTAAAGGACGACAATAATATTTACCACAGTGACTGGTCCGGCGGTATCGATATGGCAAAGGGAATTAACAACAAACTGACCTTTGACTTCGGAGAGACCAGCAAAATAGGCAGGCTGGATTATCTGCCAAGGCAGAGCGGCGGCAATAATGGTATTATTACAGAATTTAAATTGTATTACAGTACCACGGCAGACCAGGATGACTGGCAGGAGATTCCGGGCGGAGAGATCACCTGGGCGGCAGATGCGGTTAAGAAAACAGCTGTATTCACCCCGACAGATGCCAGAAGAATTCAGATGAGGGTACGCCATGCCATGGGCAACCTGTCAGATCCGGCAGATAAATTTATCTCCGGGCAGTATATGGCATTTTACAAAGCAATTGACAAGGAAGAGCCGGGAGATGAGAATCTGGTTATTACCCCATCTTCCTGCGGCTGCACATTCCAGGATCTGGTATTTGCCGACCGTAAAATTGTAATTCCGAAAAATGCGGATCAGACAACAGTTGAATTATCTGCAAAAGGAATCTTGCTTCCATGTGAAGAACCCGGACATGCAGAAGAAAATATCAGCTATTCATTTGAAATTGCAGAGGCAGTGGCAGGGACAACCGTATCCGGAACCGAACTTCGGGTTGGTTCAACGGGAATTATAAAACTCCGTGCTGTTTCGGAAGTAAACGGAGCGAAAGCGGTTCGCACGGCGGTATTTACCGTTGTCAAAGGGGAATATACCGTAACTGCACAGGCAGACCCGGCTGAAGGCGGATCTGTGGAAGGAACAACAGATGTAGAGGCAAACGGAACAGCGGTGTTAACGGCAGAAGCAAATCCGGGATATCTCTTTGACGGATGGTATCTGGGAGAGGATAAAGTAAGCGGGGAACCTGTCTTTACGACACCGGAGATTACAGCAGATACCACCTATGTGGCTAGATTTATCCGTGACTTAAAAGATGTGACGATTACGGTACAGTCCGAGGATGAAACAGCAGGAACCGTATCCGGCGGCGGTACCGTAAAAGAAGGAGAAAAGGTAACGATTACTGCTCAGGCGAAGGAAGGATATACCTTTGAGGGCTGGTATCTGGAAGGCGTGAAGGTATCCGAAGAAGCAGAATATGAAGTAGAAGCGGCAGAAGATGCAGTTTATACGGCGAAGTTTAAAAAGGATGCCCCGGCACAGGTAACGGTTACCGTATTGTCAGAGGATGAAGAGGCAGGAACCGTATCCGGAGGCGGAGTCGTGAATGCAGGAGAAAAAGTTCTGATCAGCGCCCGGGCGAAGGAAGGATATACCTTTGACGGCTGGTATTTAGGAGAAACCAAAGTATCAGATCAGCCGGAATACGAAGTAGAGGCAGCAGAGGACATTACTTATACCGCCAGATTCAGGAAAAATGAGGTACAGCAGATCACCATTACTGTAGAAGCCACAGAAGGCGGAACGGCGCAGGGAACTGCAACGGTAGATAAAGGTACAATGGTAACCATTACAGCGATTGCAGATGAAGGATATATTTTTGACGGATGGTATCTCAATAACATTAATAAATCCAAAGAAGAGGTCTATCAGGTAGAAGCACTTAAAAATGAGACTTATGTGGCTCGTTTTACAAAGGCTGAAGAGCCCCAGCCGGAAACTGTGACGATTACCACAGAAGCTCAGCCGGGAGGAACCGTAAGCCAGGGCGGAATTGTTAATAAAGGAGACCTGTTCATCATAACGGCATCTCCGAAGGAAGGCTTCCGGTTTGCAGGCTGGTATTTGGGAGATCAAAAAGTATCCGATGATTTAAGCCTGGAAGTTGTGGCTGTGGAAGATGCAGTTTATACAGCGCACTTTGAAGAAATACCAAAAGAAATGATTACCATAAAGGTTCAGGCAGAAACAGGGGGAACCGCCACGGGAGGCGCTACCGTGGAAGCCGGGGCAGTTGTAACGATTCAGGCATCTGCTCAGGATGGTTTCGAGTTTGCAGGCTGGTATATCGGGGATATGAAAGTATCATCACAACCGGTTTATACGATAAATGCATTACAGGACACCCTGTATATAGCGAAGTTTGTTAAAAAAGAAGCGCCGAAACCACAAAAAGTTACGGTAACAGTGAAAGCAGAAAAAGGCGGAACGGCAGTGGGAACGAAAACGGTAGATTCGGGAAGCAGAGTCACCATAACCGCAAAACCGTCTTCGAAATATACGTTCCAGGGATGGTATTTAAAGGGTAAAAAAGTATCCACATCTGAGAAATACACCGTGACCGTATATGAAGATACCGTTTATACTGCAAAATTCAAAAAGATAACGGCGCCTGGAAAGGTAACGGGATTAAAAGCATCCAACCAGACTACCGGTAAGATCAGGCTTAGCTGGAAGAAAACCAGCGGTGCACGCGGTTATGAATTAAGCCGACCCGGCTAACAGAAAGTGGAGTGTGGTAAAGACTACAGGTCAGAACGATATCACCGTGAAAGGCTTAAGCCGCGCAGAGGTGTATAAATTCAGGGTAAGGGCATATTCCATATCCGGAAGTAAAAAGCTGTACGGAAAATACTCAGCAGTTTTAAAGACAGCTACAGCACCGAAAAAACCGGTACTCTCCGTTAAGAAAGCTTCCAAGACAAGCGTGAAGCTGTCCTGGAAACAAGGATCGAAGGCAGACGGATTTGTAATTTATATGCAGACCGGAAAAGACGGTTTTAAAAAGGTAAAAAATGTATCAGCAGAAACTACGGCATATACAAAGAAAAATCTGAAAAAGGGCAGAACGTACCAATTTAAGATTCGTAGTTACAAAAAGGCTGGAAGCAGTAAAGTGTACAGTAAATATTCCAAGACCTTATCTGTGAAATTGCGTTGATAAAACAACGTTAATAAAACAACGTTAATAAAACAATGTTAAGCTAACATTAGCAGGGCAGTGATTCGCGAGACTGATAAACATAAAATGTTTATCGCCGGGAACCACTGCTCTGCTTTTTTGCATTTAGAAGCAGTGTGCCGCATACAAACCCTTGGAACAGGGGATAATGTAAGATAATTCATATGCCCAAGGAGAGATAATCATGGATGACATCATTGTGCGGTTACATTCTGTTGAAATAAAAAATATTAAAAATACTACTTACGGAAAAGTCGAAATGCCTTCCCGGATACACCAGAGTCTGGTTCTGGATGATTCTGAAATATTGGGGATTTACGGGCAAAACGGTTCGGGAAAGACGACGGTAATTGATTCTCTTTTTTACGTTCAGAAAATCATGATGGGGCTTAGCATCCCGGAGGAACTGATCAATTATATTACAAGCGGGCAGGAGTATGCCAAAGTTAAGGCTGTGTTTCTGGTAAGCGGAAGGGAAAGGCAGTTCGAAGTGGAATATGAGATCTGGTTTCGCAAAACTGAAGAAAATACCGCAGTTATTTTCAGAGAGGCCTTATCCGCAGCCAGGATTGTACAGGGGGAGATTCAGGAAAATCTGCTGTTTATGGAGTATACCACTGAAGATGCGGATTGTATCTTTACCCCAAAAGAGATGCTGGAGGAAGTCACCAGCGGAAACGCTGAGAACGGAACCAACCTGATCGTTGCCAAGAAAGTAGCCCAGATTCATAACTGTTCCTATATCTTTGGGGAAACCAGCCGGGAGATCTTCTGCAATGAAAGCGGAGTAAACTTTTTAGATTATGCCTTTATCATTCAGTCCTTATATAACTATGCCATGATGGATCTGTTTGTCATCCGGGACTCCCATTCCGGTGCCATCAGTGCGGACTTTCTGCTCCCGGTAGCGTTTCGGGTAACAGACCGGAAGTCTGCAACCAGAGGGGATTTTGTAATTGCCTTAAAGGAGCCTACCCTTGTAGAAGAAAGCCGTTTTGAACTGCTAAAACAGATCGTGGGGGAAATCAACATCGTGTTAGCCACAATTATTCCTGGAATGACACTGGATATCCGGGACTATGGGCAGCAGCTGGTAGAAAACGGCGGCATAGGAAGGAAGGTAGACCTGACATCCAGGCGTGGTGATATCGAAATACCAATCCGCTTTGAATCCGATGGCATCGTTAAGATTATATCCATTTTAAATGTACTGATCCGGGCTTACAGTGATCCGGGTATCTGTCTGGTTGTAGATGAACTGGATGCCGGAATCTACGAATACCTGCTGGGTGAACTGCTGGACATCTTTAATAAGGGGGCAAAAGGACAGCTGGTCTTTACTTCACACAACCTTAGAGCATTAGAGATGCTGGGGAACGACAGTATTTTATTTTCCACAGCCAATCCCGGCAACCGCTATATCCGCATGCAGAATACGGGAAACAGCCTCAATCTGCGGGATGCCTATATCAGAAGCATCACCTTAGGCGGGCAGCAGGAATGCATTTATACGGATACGGACAGCATTAAGATTGCCAGGTCATTTCGAAAAGCAGGGAGGGAAATTACAAATGCCAGATAAAGAGAAAAAAGTAATTATTTTTATCGTGGAAGGCCCCAGCGATGAAGGAGCAATCGGATCTATCATGCAGGAATTTTTCTCAGCCAGCGAGGTTAAGTTTCATGTAATTCACGGAGATATTACTGCGCGGGGGAGTGTGGACTCAGATACCATCATTAAAAAAATTAACGCATGTATGGAAGAGGTCAAAACAAAATACCGGTATACGGATGAAGATATCCTGAAGGTAATTCACCTGTCTGATCTGGACGGAGCTTTTGTGGACGCCAAAAATGTAGTACAGAAAAAGTCCGGTCCCACTGTTTACTATACGGACCATATTGAAACATCTAATGTGGGATCTCTGATCAAGCGCAATGAGCTGAAGTCAGAATTATTATATAAATTATCCGCTACCGGTAAAATTAATGAAGTGCCCTACCGCATTTATTATATGTCCTGCAATCTGGAGCATGTTCTGTTTAATGAGCTGCGGGAGTTTACCAGCGAAGAAAAATGGGAGTACTCAGACACCTTTGCAGAACAGTTCGAAGGAAAGCCGGAAGAATTTATCCAGTTCCTGGGGGAAAACCGGGTGGCGGTGGACGGAACCTATAAGGAGACCTGGGAATTTATTCAGGAAGGAGATAATTCTCTGAACCGATATACTAATTTTCAGCTGGCGTTCCAGTAAACTAAGGGCACAAGATATCAAACAGCAATAACTTCCAGATGTGGGGCAAAAGATTCTCTTGCCTGTTCATTGGGCTATTTGTTAAAATAGCAGAGTGAATAATAATAAAATTTGTGACATATGACTATGCAGATGGGCGCTGGGGTTTTATTGAGTGTTTATAATTACTATAAAGAATAAGTAGAATACATCTCAGCAGGCCGTAACGAAATAAAATTTGTTACGGTCTTTTTGGATAAAACCTTACCGCTTAAAATTGTTAATATATTCCAGTTTTAATCCGAACATAATGTGATAAAGTGATTTTAGAGTATAAATACAGCGGCATGAGCGTAATAGACAGGAGAGAATATGAGCAGAAAATATATGTTGGTTTCTATTGGCTTTCTGGTTTTGCTGGTGGTTCTGTACATACAGCTGTTTATGTTTAGCCCCGTGGGGCAGGCGGAGGTAACGGATAAAAAACAGGGCAGCCGAATGATCGTCATCAGCAAAGACAATGATCTTATTTACCAGCATCTGCGAAAAAGCACGGCAGAGGCGGCGGAACAATATCATATTAATGTGGAGAATCAGACACTACAAAGCTGGGAGTCAACCACACTGCGGGACAGTGTGGTGTTTGCTATATATTCTGGGGCACAGGCAGTAGCATTTCAATCCAGTGACCCCATGTTTACACAGGAGATGTATGAACTTGCCAAAGAGCAGGGGGTACAGTTAATCTTGTATGAGAGCGAAAACTACCAGCGTGACACGATTCCAGCAGTAAGTGCCAATTCCTACAGCATCGGCACAAGCACCGGCCAGCTGGCCATAGACGCAGCGGGCGAGAAGGGGTGCAAGGCGGTGCTGGTACTGGAAAAGACGCAGGAGGGCATTCCCTCTACATATCAAAACATGAAAGTTCAGGGAATTATGGAAGTGTTCGGTCAGCATGATGATGCTGAGATCGTGCAGACTCTTTCCACTGAAGAGGAGGTATATGCTGGTGAAAAGCTGGCAAATACGCTTGAGACACTGAAAAATACCTATAATACCATTATTTGTCTGAACGCATATACAGTGCCGCTGATCGCGCAGCAAGTAATCGACAGTAATTTGGCAGATAAAGTGCAGATTATCGGCTATGGTATGCAGCAGCAAACCTTAGACTATGTGAGCAGAGGTGTAATTTACGGCACCGTGACACCGGATCCGGATCAGATGGGGAACGATATCGTGGCAATGCTGCACACGTGGGTAAACAATCACTCCTATGACGATAATATCCCGGTACCGCTTCATACGATAACCCGTGAAAACGTGGACAAGTTCAGCAAGCAGTGGCTGGAGACGGAACAATGAGCGGGGGGAGAAATCGAAGCAAGCCTCCGTCGCTTCGGCATACATTGCTGTTTACCTATTTTATTGCGGCAATCATCTGCTGTATGGTAGGTGTCTTTAATTTCCTTTCATCCCAGTTTCTGCTGAAGAGTATGACTACATTTGCTGAAGTAAATCAGCAGCTTTCCGAAGTGCAGACCATGACTCAGACCTTTCAGGACAATATCAGCGACTATCTTTTTTCACGAAACTCCGGCTCTCTGCAAAGCTATTATGATAATCAAAACCAGTTAGAGAAGATTGTAGAGCAGCTCCAGGATCAAAGCGGACAGCAGGACATACGTTATGTCAATCTGGGCGGGAACCTGAGCCATTATCTGAGATCAGCTGAGGATTTGATCGTTGCTAAACGTAATCAAAAAAACACGGAGTATGTGGCGCTATACGAAAGTGTAAGTTACGATTTCCGTCTGATTAATCAGTATATTCAGTCATTAATGGCAAGCGAGCTCCAGGAGAGCAGTACCCAATACTACGAAATGCAGCAGGTGGTTACGATACGTACCGCATTGTCCTATGGGTTGTTTGGTGCGTCAATATTTTTTGTGGTGTTTTTACTGATCAACCTAAGCAACAATGTGAGCAGACCTATTACACGTCTGGCGGGCTATGCCAGGCGTGTTGCGGAAGGGGATTACGACATTGACATTTGTCTTGAGCAGGAGAGTCTGGAATTTAAGCAGCTATACGAGACCTTTGAGGTTATGGTGGAGAATACCCGCTTGTATCTGGAGAGCCTGAAGGAGAAACAAAAGCTGGAAAATGAGCTGGCACAGCAGCAAATTATGTCGCTGGAAAAAGATAATCTGCTCCAGGAAGCAGAACTGCATGCACTGCATGCGCAGATGAATCCGCATTTTATCTTTAATACCATTAACATTGGAGCTAAAATTGCCATGTTGTCAGGAGATGAGGTGGTTTGCGAGTATCTGGAAAATGCCGCAGATGTGTTTCGATACAACCTGGCTGGTCTGGATAACGCAACACTGGAAGAAGAACTGGGCAATGTGGAGGCTTATATGAAGCTGCTAACCACCCGATTTGGTCCGCGGCTGCAATTTGACGTTCAAGTGGATGAATCGGTTGCGCTGAAAGCCGTGACGCTGCCCCGGATGACACTGCAGCCTCTGGTGGAAAATGCTTTTGTCCATGGAGTGAATCTGATCGAGGAGGGAGGACAGATCTTATTAAAGATCAGTAGTGATAAGGGAGACGCTATAGTGGTGATTGCTAACACAGGTCCGGAATTTCCAAAAGAGAAGATCGAGGCACTGTACACAGAGGAGTATCAGGAGCACCGGGGACACTTGAGCGGTATCGGATTGAAAAATGTGTACCGGCGGCTGCAAATTGTGTGCCGGTGCCAAAGGCCGGTGGAAATTGTATCCGCCGGCGGCTGGACACAGGTACGGCTGAGATTACCAGCAGAATAACAGACAATAGCTGCAGAGGAGGAAATAAAAAATGAGTATACGCGTTTTGGTAGTAGATGATGAGCCCATCGCTGCTCAGGCTACAAATGTGATGGTACAAAAGACGGATGCGGCACTGGAAGTTGTCGGTACTTGTTTTTCCGGACGGGAGGCAATGGAGAAGGCTGCATTACTGCACCCGGATATTGTAATTATGGATATCCAGATGCCTGGTCTGAGCGGTTTGGAGGCAATCAGGCAGATTCTGGCCTGTTCTTTTGAAACCAGATTTATTATTGTTTCCGCATACAGTGAATTTAATTACGCAGTTGAAGCAATGTCTATGGGGGCGAGTGATTATTTGCTGAAGCCGGTTAAGCAGGCGGAGTTTTCCGCGGCTTTAAAAAAGGTAATGGCGGATATTGCAGACCGTAGAGCGGAAAGGAACGCGAAGGATGTGAGGCAGAAACGATTGCAGATCGCCCAGCCCATGATTCAGCGGGATTTTATACACGCGCTGCTGCCTGACCGGAATTCTGACGAGAGACTGCTGGCATGCGCCAGTTTCCTGGGATTATCAAATCAGCCTGTGTTTATCGCGGTTTTTCGATATGACACCAGGCGAGTGGGATTACTGTGGAACAGCCTGCTGGAGCAACTGCCAGAGATGGAAGAAAGTATCCGAGAAGTGTTAGAAGAAGGAAAAGCCTGTGCGCTGATTCTCGTTCCAGCCGACGAATCTCCCAATGCATACCCGGCTGATTTCAGCCGGCGCCTTAACTTAATTCTCACAGATATGAATAAAAAGGATAAGAGTGCGGCGAGAGTTATGTCCGGGGTGAGTCAGACAATGACAGGACCTATGCAATGCCGAATTGGGCTTCAGCAGGCCTTGAGCGCCCTGGAATATGCAGAGGCGTTTTCTGACGATAAAGTGCCAAGTCAGGTCTTCGACGAGACTAAAATGCATCTGGATCTGCAGATAAACAGTTCCTACGGGCAGCAGGAGAATATTTTGTCCTCCACAAAGAAAATCGTCGATCAGGCAGCCAACTATATAGAAAAGAATTTTAACAAGGAACTCAATCTTGTTGAGGTGGCTTCTAGTGTGAATCTCAGTCCCTATTATTTCAGCCGCCTCTTCAAAGAGCACACCGGCAGTAACTTTAAGGAACGGCTGCTTCAGGTACGGATTAAGCATGCGAAGCAGTTGCTCTCTAAAACGGACAGCAGTATTAAAGAGATTACATATCTGGTGGGATTCAATGATCCGAACTATTTTTCTAAAGTGTTTCACAAATACACCGGAATCAGGGCAGGAGACTACAGGACCTCAGCAGAGAGGGGGGAGAGTAAGGATGAATGTTAGGCGATTCATTTTGGTATTTATAGCAGTCATTTCGCTGTTTCTTTTAGCTGGCTGCAACCGGGATGAACCTGTTTTGCAGTCAGAAAAGTTGCAGGTGCAGCACATAAAGGTTGGGTTCTCTATGGCAACGCTGCTGGAAGACCGGTGGCTGCGGGACCGGGATATTTTTCAATCCAAAGCCGAGCAAAAAGGCATTGATGTGATCGTGCGCAATGCCAATCGTGATTCGGAGATCCAATACGCCCAGGTGCAGGAACTGTTGGGGATGGGGATTGACGTGTTGGTGATTGCACCGAATGATGCAGAAAAAGAGGTTCGCTGTGTGAAGCTTGCCAAAGACCAGGGAGTGCCGGTGATCGTGTATGACCGCCTTATCCGCAATTCGGGAGCAGATGTATATATTGCATTTGACAATATTATGGTCGGACGGCTGATGGGAGAGTACTTAATAGAGCACGCTGGGCACGGTGGATATTTACTGGTAAATGGACCAAAGAGCGATAACAACTGTCCCATGATCCGCGAAGGATACATGGAGGTTTTGGAACCATATATTACATCTGGTGATATTTGGATCGTGGATGAGACCTGGATTGAGGGGTGGGTGAGGGAGAACGCATACAGTTTTGTTAAAGAAAGGATTGACAGCTATCAGGATAAATTGACGGCGGTCATCTGCGGCAATGACTCACTGGCATGGGGGGTGACTGACGCATTTGGTGAAAATCGGATTGGTGGTGTGGTGGTTGTGGGGATGGATGCGGATATCTCTGCCTGCCAGCGCATCGTAGCGGGACGTCAGGGACTGACTGTGTATAAGCCTATCCAGGATCTGGTCAGTGAGACACTGGCTGCCTGCGAAAAGCTGGCACTAGGTCAGTCCCTGGATGCAGAGAGTACGCTCTACGATGGGCAGACAGAAATTCCCTATATTGCCATTGAAGTATATCCGGTTACACAGGAAACCATTAAGGATACAGTAATTGCTGACGGCTTTCATCTGGAGGAGGATATCTACAACTGATGCAGACTGTGTAACTTGAATTCGGGGGAAATATGACCCGAACTCAGGTTACAAATAAAAGAGCAAAGATTTACTCTGTACAAGCAAAAGATTCTATTGTTAACTATGACCTTTATTTGTTAATATAAGGCATGCTTACACAGCGTTATGTTGATAAATTAAAATTGGTAAAGGAGGTAATATGTGTAATTTGATTAAATTCAAAGCTGGATTGAAAAAATAATTGTGGTTGGTTCCGCCTTACAGTGAGGCGGATTTATCAGAGCATTTTTCAATAATAAGTGGAGATATTTATTAGAAAGAAACGAAATAAAGATGAAAAGAGGCTAATAGCTTCAAACTATTAAAAATTATAAGGAGGATACGAATATGAAAAGAAAGGTATTAAGTTTAGTTTTGGCGGGGGTCATGGCTCTGGGGTTACTCACAGGATGTGGAGCAGGAGGAGGAGCAGAAAAAGCAAGTGACACAGCTGCAGCCACTGAAACACAGACTAAGACTAGTGCTGAAACAGCAGCCACAGAGGCAGCAGTGTCAGAGGAGGATACTACATCAGCAGATGAAAATACTACAGCAGCAGATGAACAGGAATCTGACGGGGATTTACAGGTGGGAATCGTTTTACCTACGAAGGATGAACCGAGATGGCTTCAGGATCAGAAGCAGTTTGAAACCATCCTGGGAGATGCTGGATTCACGAATCAGGTATTATTCAGTCAGGGATCTTCAGCAACAGAGAAGACAAATGTTGAGACTTTGATTTCCCAGGGGATCGACGTACTGATCATATGCGCACAGGATGCATCGGCAGCAGCGGCAAGTGTTGAAGAAGCAAAAGCAGCAGGCGTAACTGTAATTGCTTATGACCGTTTGATTACCGGAACAGATGCAGTGGATTACTATGTAACCTTTAACAGCTTTGCAGTTGGCGAAGCTCAGGGCCAGTACTTAATTGACAATGCACCGGAAGGTAAAGATATTCCCCTTTATTTGTACGCAGGAGCAGCAACAGACAACAATGCTTTCATTTTCTTTGAAGGTGCCTGGAGTGTACTGCAGCCGAAAATTGCAGATGGCACATTCAAGATTGCCAATTCCCAGGAAGCAGAAGGATTAAAGGATAAAGCAGATCTGAGCAGAGATGAATTAGGAAAGATCATCGGACAGGTTACTACAGACTGGGATTTCAATGTAGCCAAATCAAAAGCAGAAGCAAATCTTACCAGCGCTTCCGCAGAAGCAAAAGGTGATGTGCTGATCCTTGCACCAAACGATGGAACTTCCCGCTCCATTGCAGATGTATTTGCAACAGATAAAGAAGTGACTAATTATGTGATTACCGGCCAGGATTCTGAGCAGGCATCCATTCAGTACATAATCGATGGAAAACAGTCTATGACAGTATTTAAAGATACGAGAACACTGGCAGCGGATTCCGTTGAAATGGCAGTTGCAATCTTAAAGGGAGAAACACCGGTAACGGATGTTAATTATAATAATGAGGTAAAGGATGTCCCGGCAAAAGAAACGCCAATCGTAGTGGTAACCAAGGAAAATCTGAAAGAAGTGCTGATTGACTCCGGATACTATGCAGAAGCAGAATTTACAGGATTATAAAACTATTAGCTTTTAAAGACGAAAGGGGCGGTTGTGATTCTTATCAGCGCCCCTTTTCGCAAGCCTGTTAACAGGCGCTTAGAAAGGAGGAAGAGCGTGAACGAATATATATTGGAAATGAAACATATCACAAAAGAGTTCCCGGGTGTGAAGGCATTAAATGATGTGAATTTTAAAGTAAAGCGAGGGGAGATTCACTGCCTTGTGGGTGAAAATGGTGCCGGAAAGTCCACCTTGATGAAAGTTCTGTCCGGAGTCCAGCAATATGAATATGGTACTTATTCCGGTGATATTATCTTTAACGGGGAAGTACAAAAGTTTAAGTCCATTGCCGACAGTGAAGAAAAAGAAATCGCAATCATTTATCAGGAATTGGCGTTGATACCGGAATTAAGTATTTATGAAAATATTTATTTTGGTCATGAACTCATGAAAGGAAAAAGGATCGACTGGAATGAAACCATCGTAAAGGCTGGAGAAATGCTCAAAAAAGTAAAGCTTAACGCAGATCCTTCCATGAAAGTCAAAGAATTAAGCGTGGGAAACCAGCAGCTGGTGGAAATCGCCAAAGCTCTGAGCAAAAATGTAAAGCTGCTGATTCTGGACGAGCCGACTGCGGCGTTAAACGAAGATGACAGTCAGAACCTCCTGGCACTGATTCAGGAATTAAAAAGCCAAGGCGTTACCTGCATTATGATTTCACATAAATTAAGGGAAATAACAGCCATTGCAGATACGATCACCGTATTAAGAGATGGGGCAACAATCTGTTCCATGGATGTGGCAAATCAGAAGATTACAGAAGCGGAAATCATAAAACATATGGTAGGCAGGGAAATAGAACATATATATCCCGCCCGGAAAAAACATGAAATTGGTGATATTTCTTTAGAGCTTAAGAACTGGACCGTATCGGACCCGGCGAAAGGAAAAGAAATTTTACATGATATCAGCCTGAATGTCCGTAAAGGTGAAATTGTGGGACTTCAGGGTCTGATGGGAGCAGGAAGGACAGAGCTTGCTATGAGCATCTTCGGCAACCCCTCCGGATACAAGGTGACAGGCGGCGGACTTTACATAAATGGCAGACCGCGTAAGTTTAAAAACCCCAGAGAGGCGATTCAGGACGGGCTTGCCTACGTTTCAGAAGACCGTAAAGGAAATGGGCTGATTTTAATTCAGGATATTAAGTTTAATATTTCCATAGCCAATTTAAAAGAATTGACGGAGGGACTGGCAATTAATGAGAACAAGGAAATTCAGACAGCAAATTCATTCCGGGAGTCCATTAATATCAAAGCACCTTCCATTGAACAAAAGACCGGAAAGTTAAGCGGGGGAAATCAGCAGAAGGTACAGCTTGCAAAATGGATATTTGTAAATCCGAATGTCTTAATTCTGGACGAGCCTACTAGGGGAATTGATGTGGGCGCAAAGTTTGAGATTTATTCTTTAATGAACAAACTGGTAGAACAGGGAATGAGCATAATTATGATATCGTCTGAATTACCGGAGGTACTGGGAATGAGTGACCGGCTTTATGTTATGTCGGAGGGCAGGATTACCGGGGAACTAATAGCGGAAGATGCAGATGAAGAAAAGGTTATGGAGATGGCGATCAGATCATAGGAGGTTGAAGAAATGAAGGAAAATAAAGAAACGCAAGGGTTGGGGAAAGAGATTGTTTCCCTGTTAAGAGCAAACATCCGTGATTATATGATGTATATTGCGCTAATTTTAATTATGGGATTTTTTACATTCAAAACAAACGGTGGATTTATTACAGCCAGAAATTTAAGCAATCTTATCAATCAGGCAGGCTATGTGGCTGTATTGGCAGTGGGGATGACAATTATTTTGATTTTAAAACATATCGATCTGTCAGTAGGCTATGTAGCCGGATTCTGCGGAGCAGCAGCAGCAATTTTTATGACGAGATATCAGATAAATGAATGGGCCGCAATCCTTCTGGTACTGCTTCTTGGTCTGGCAATTGGATTATATCAGGGTATTCTGGTGACTAAAGTAGGGGTGCCGGCTTTTGTTACCACATTGGCGGGAATGTTTATCTTCCGTGGACTACTCAACCTGTTCTTACAGGAATCAGGAACAATTATTGTACCAAATGCAGGTTTTAATGCATTATCAAATGGTTTCATTCCGGATCTGCCCTTTGGTACCGAAATTCATCTTCTGACTCTGTTAATTGGTGCAGCAGCTGTAATTATTATGATTTTCACTCAGCTAAAAAGCAGGAAAAACAAACAGCAGTATAACTTTCCGGTTATTTCCACACCTATTTTTGTATTTAAATTGATCTTCTTATCCGCTATTATCATGCTCATTATTTATGTGCTTGCAAAATACAGCGGGCTTCCCTGGACCGCTGTAATAGTTGGGGTCGTGTTACTTGGATATAACTACGTATTAACAAAAACCAGACTGGGACGTTATATTTATGGAATCGGTGGCAATGAACAGGCAGCGGAACTTTCCGGAATTAATGTGAAAAGAGTGACTTTGTTTGCTTTTTGCTCCATGTCCGTATTGGCAGCGCTGGCAGGAGTTCTTTATACTTCAAGATTACAGTCCGCAACGCCCACGGCAGGTCTGGGTTTTGAAATGGATGCCATTGCATCATCTTACATTGGAGGCGTGGCAGTCAGCGGTGGTGTCGGCAGGGTGACGAATACCATGATTGGAGCCTTGGTAATCATGTCCCTGACTAATGGAATGAATCTGATGGGTGTTGATATCTCTTATCAGTATGTGGTAAAAGGGATAATTTTCATCACAGCAGTAGCATTTGATGTCAGAACACGGGCAAAGGGCAGATAGTTTGAAAAATCCACAACGCAAAATCTTGCTGTTGGTGGGCAAAAGATTCCATTGTGAAAATACTATATATTTTGCTAATATTGTACACAACAAATGGTATATTTCAACAAAATTTGACTTATGCCAGGCAGCACAGGAACACGTTGAGGGATTTTTGTGAAAAAGAAGGAGGTAACATGAGTAAAACAAACCGTTTAAAGCATTTAGGAAACAGGCTGGTGGCAGTATTGCTGTCTATTGTTCTGATAGCTCCCCTGTTGGGCAATTTTGCTCCTGTAGAGGTACAGGCGGCCACCGTAGGCATTGGGGACATGGACAACTTTACCGAAGACGGTAATATCCTGTTGTTTAACACTGGAGAAAAACAGGTAATGGTGGAGCTGTGCACCGACCGTACGGTGCGGGTGCAGCTGTCTGAAAACGGTGCGGATGGATATCGTCCCGCCAATGCTGAATACTACATGGTCCAGAAAAATGAATGGCCGGCGGTTAACAGGTCCGTCACCCAGGAAAATGGTGTAATATCTGTTAAAACTGCAGCCATGGAAGTAAGGATTAATCAATCACCTCTGCGTATCGGGATGTATGACCTTGAGGGAAAACTGTTGTCGAAAGATACAGAGGATACCGGTATGTATGTGGATGGAGACAAGGTAGGCGTTAAAAAGACGGAAGGCACTGAAAATGCGGGAGGAATCTTTGGATTTGGTTCCGGTGACCATGGTCGCCGGTCAAATCTGAACCGCTACGCAACAGATTTTAATGAATTTTCCATGTCACATGGACGTCTGATAGCACCATTCTTTATGAGTACCGTGGGATACGGCGTATTTTTGAATACCATCGAGAAGGACACGGTATTTTATAAGCAGGGCGGCGGGTTCCAGACCACGGGTTACCTGGATTACTTCTTTATGTATGGACCGGATTTCAAGACTATTCTCAATGAATATGCGGAAATCACCGGACGTATGGAGATGTACGGCAAATGGGCACATGGATTTATGCTTTCCAAATATGGAAACGACAACGCAACACAAGCAGAATTTTCCCAGTGGATTCATCGGCTGAGAGACGAGGGATACCCCACAGACAGCTATGTTTTTGACTATGGATGGCGGGGCGATGTGGCAGACAACGGCGGCAACCAAACCGGTGCAGGTGAAAAATGGGGCAAGCAGATGTGGAGCAACGACATCGTAAAATTCCCCGACATTGACGGAATGTTTCAGGAGGCACGGGATATGGGCATCCGCGTGGGACTGCACAACAACGCAGGAACCCCTGAGGCAAAGGGAGGGAAAAACCTGCACATCAATGATGATGAGTGGGTACAGTCCTACATGGACAGCGTGATTACCACCGGCTATGGTGACTGGTTCTGGCCGGATGAATTCGACGTACTGGGAAGCAACACTGCTCCCACATTCTCTTCCCTGGGCGCCTATGAGGCGTGGAAAGCGTACACCGAGGAATCCCGTCCCATGTTTGTAACCCGTGGCAGCTATGCGGGACAGCATTTTGCAACAGCATGGTCCGGTGATATTAATAATACCTCAAGCGAGCTGGTAAACCAGATTGGTTTCAGCATCGACGCAGGACTTGTGGGCTACTGGTCCACCTCACACGATCTGGGCGGCTTTATGAAAAAACCCAGTGATAAGCTGTACACCAGATGGGTGTCAGAGTTTGGTGCATGGAACGGCATTATGCGGGCTCATGGCCACGATGGACGCGAGCCCTGGCTGTACAGTGAAACTTCCCAGAATACGCTGAAAAAGAACCTGGAAATCCGCTATGCACTGTACCCTTACCTGTACACGATGGCGTGGCAGGGTTACAGTGAGGGCGTACCGATGATGCGGGCAATGCTGCTAGAGGATGACAGCCAATATAACCCGGATGCATGGAATCTGAACAAACAATATTATTTTGGCGACTGGTTCCTGGTAGCTCCTGCTGCGGAAGAAACGGACACGGTGGTTCAGGTCTGGCTCCCTCCCAACACCACCTGGTATGAATATTATAGCGGTGAGCGTTATGAAGGCGGCGAGAACGGCAAGACCATCAACGTTGCAGCAGCCCTGGAAGAAATTCCGGTGTTCGTAAAAGCCGGGGCTATCGTACCCATGGGTCCTGATGTAGATTATGCTGATGAAAAGCTGCTGGATCCCCTGACTCTGGATATTTATCCAAAGGGAACCACCACTTACACACTGTATGAAGATGATGGACAGTCGCGTGAATACATAACCAAAGATGCATACAGCACCACAACCTACACCAGCGTGCAGGAGGGAAATAATATATCCTTCCGGATTGACGAACGAAAAGACCACAATCCCGCAGAGTACAAAACGGATGAGCGGTCTTACAACTTGAAGTTTAACCACCTGAAGGCAGTGCGGGGAGTAACATTAAACAACGAAAATCTGCCTGTGCAGAACAGCCTGGAAGCTTATAATGCAGCACAGAAAGGTTTTTGGCTGGACGATACAAACAATACCCTTTATGTGAAGGTACCCGATACCGGAAAAGCAATGAACATTGTGCTGGATTCCGATGGCCTGGTATTGCCTGAGGAAGGCGAGGATAATCAGGGGCTTCCGCCACAGCGCGTTGAAAGCGGTACCATGGTTGAACTGGAGGACCAGACATTCCTTCCGGTGGCTGGAGGCCAGGTAATTAAGGATACAGAATGGAAAGGCTATACCGGAAACGGCTTTGTAAAAGGATTCAAGATGGTTGGAGATGCGGTTGAATTCCGTGCCAATGTGGTAAAAGGCGGCACCTATGATCTGACAATCCGGGTAAATTGCGGCAAAAAGAACAGCGCGCAGTTTGACAATACGCCCCGAACCGGTGCGCTGTACCTGAATGGGGAGAAAAAGTCAGACCTGGCATTTGAGGTAACGCCTACCTGGGGTGACAGCAAAACCAAACAGGGTGACTGGCGGGAATATAAGATTGCTGGTGTCAAACTTAGTTCCGGTGTACAGACGCTCCAGATTCGTTCCGAAGGCAGCAATGCCGGTAACTACAACCTGGATTCACTGAAGTTTACCAGGCTGGATACCTCGATTCCTGCTTTCCAGCCTATTAAGGCGGAGAAAAATGCCCATCTGGAGAACATGACGCTGGAGACCGGTGGTGAAGTTCCGGTAATCAAAGCGGTGACCGATGGTGCCTGGGCACAGTTTGATGAGGTGACCGGCGAAAACAAGGCAGGCGTGGAACTGAAGATAAAGAGCACTACCGGCGGCAGTATCATTGTCTATGAAAACGGCGTAGGTGACAAGATTTTAGCCACAGCAGCGCTGCCAAATGACGGCGAATGGCATACGATCCGTGTGGCCGGCAAGAATACCGATGTCCAGGAGAGCAATATTTTCCTTGAGTTTAAAGCTCCTCAGGGTAAGGCATTGGACTGCGAAATGGAATGGTTCCGGTTTATGCGAAATGCAGATGCTTTTAATATCGTTAAGGCTGTTACTGCGGCAGAGCGAAATGGTATAAATGTCCATTCCTCCGGAGCCTATCTGGTAAACATTGAGTCGGGTGACTGGGCAAGATTTGACGATGTAAACTTTGGCGATGGCGGCGTGCAGACGGCAGCAATCAACGTTACCAGCGGTCGGCCAGGGGGAACGGCGCAGTTCTATATAGACAGTATGGAGGAAGAAAACAAAATAGCCGAGGTTGAGATCACCAATACCGGCGGCTGGAGCAACTTTAAGGACTTTACAGCAGATTGCGCCAACGTAACAGGCATACACACGGTATATGTTAAATTCTCTGTAGATACGAAAGATTCTGTGTGTGACTTTATGTCCTTTAAATTTATGAAGAATAAGCTGGGAGTTGTTGCCCGGGTAGAAGGCGGAAACGCCACAGTTCAAATCAGCGAACCCTATACCGCACCGGGGCAGGATGTAATGTTCCAGGTAGGCGGATTAGACAAGAGCACTGAGATTGAGACTATTGAAGTAACCGATGCAAATGGAGCAGTTGTTCCGCTTCAGGAGGTTGTAGCGGGCAGCCGTTATACCTTAACCGTACCCCAGGCGATTCCCGCCACCGTTTTGGTGAAGCTTAGGAATAAACCTACAGTAATTAATCCGGGGGATGTATTCGAACTGGAAGACGGTAAAGGCATTACCAACGACAGCAATACTGCCCTGCGGACAGACACCGAGTGGAAAGGCTATACCGGAACAGGCTATGTTGCCGGGTTTAAAACCGAAGGTCAATATGTTGAGATATTGGCAGATGTAAAAGCTGCAGGTATCTATGATCTTGAGATTCATGTAAACAACGGTAAAAAGAACAGCCCGCAGTATGACAGCACCCCGCGTACCGGCGGACTGTATGTAAACGGCGAAAAAGCAGCGGATCTGGCATTCCCGGTAACGGATACCTGGGGTGACAGCAGTAAGAATGGCGACTGGCGTATTACACAGGTACAGGGAGTAGCACTGAAGGCAGGCATTCAGACCATCAGAATCCGCGCCGAAGGCAGCAATGCAGGTAACTACAACCTTGACAGCGTAAAATTTGTACTCACCCAGCCGGAGGTGGAGAAATACACCATTACCTATGCAGCAGAAACAGGCGGGTCTATTGACGGGACGGCAGTGCAGGAAGTTGAAGCAGGTTCCAATACCACTGCAGTAACCGCAATTGCAGACAGCGGATATGAGTTCGCACAGTGGAGCGACGGCAATGTAAATGCACAGCGTTTTGAAACCAATGTGCAGGCCAGCCAAACACTGACAGCCAGCTTTAGGGTGGTCGTGAAGGACGTAACAATTACAGCCCGTTCGGAAGATGAAGCTGCAGGCAGCGTATCCGGCGGAGGAACAGTGAAAGAAGGGGAAAAAGTAACCCTTACTGCAATGGCTCATGAAGGGTATTCATTTGAAGGCTGGTATCTGGAAGGCGTAAAAGTATCCGATGCATCTGTATATGAAGTTGAGGCGGCAGAAGATGCGGAATATCTTGCTAAATTTATTAAAAATGCACCTGTAAAGGTAACGATTACCGTACAGTCAGAAGATGAAACGGCAGGAACCGTATCCGGCGGAGGAAGTGTAAACCTCGGAGAGACTGTAACCATAACTGCCACAGCCAGGGAAGGCTACACATTTGAGGGCTGGTATCTGGGAGAAACAAAAGTATCGGATCAGGCGGAATATGAAGCAGAGGCAACGGAGGATGCGGCATACACTGCACGGTTTACGAAAAATGCCATACAGCAGGTGACGATCACAGCCAAAGCAGAAGAAGGAGGAACGGCAGAAGGTACAGCAAGGGTAGACGTTGGAACAAAGGTAACGCTTACAGCCACAGCCAATGAAGGCTATGTATTTGAAGGCTGGTATCTGGATAATGTCAATGTCTCCAAAAATGCAGAATACGAAGTGGAAGCCCGTCAGGATGCCACATATGTTGCTCGTTTCACAAAAGAAGAAGAGCCGCAGCCGGAAACGGTGAACATTACCGTAGAGGCACAGCCGGGAGGAACCGTTAGTGATAGCGGAACGGTTACAAAGGGTGAATTATTTACCATAACGGCATATCCAGAAGATGGATATCGGTTCACAGGATGGTATCTGAAAGGCGAAAAAGTATCGGATGATTTAAGCCTGGAAGTCATGGCGGTAGAGGATGCGGTATATACAGCATACTTTGAAGAAAAACCAAAAGAAATGATAACAATTCAGGTGGTGGCTGAAACAGGCGGAAGGGTATCCGGCGGTGTCACTGCGGAATACGGAACCACTGTAAAAATTCAGGCATTTGCACAGGAAGGCTATGTATTTGAAGGCTGGTATATCGGTAGCCTGAAAGTTTCATCAAATCCGGAGTACACAATGAATGCTCTACAGAATACTGTGTATACCGCAAAATTTGTTCAGAAAGAAGCACCAAAGCCGCAAAAAGTTACAGTTACCGTAAAAGCGGAAACAGGCGGAACAGCAGCAGGCGGTCAGGTAGTGGATGCAGGAAGCAAAGTCAGCTTAACTGCAAAACCATCTTCTAAGTATACGTTTGACGGTTGGTATCTCAACGGGAAGAAAGTATCCACATCCGCAAACTATACGGTGGCAGTTTATCAAAATGTAACTTATACTGCAAAGTTTAAGAAGATAACGGCACCAAAAAAAGCAACCGGATTAAAAGCTTCTAATTTCAAAATCAACCAGATGAAGTTATCCTGGAATAAAATCAGCGGTGCAAAAGGCTACGAATTAAGCCGCTATAATCCGGATAAAAACAAATGGTACGTAGTAAAAACCACAGGCCAGACAAGTTACAGGGTGAAAGGCTTAAGCACCGGAACGATTTACAAATACAGAGTAAGGGCTTATACATTATCCGGAAGTAAAAAGATTTTTGGTGAATATTCCAAATATTTAAAGACAGCGACAACACCGAGACAACCGGCACTTACTGCCAAAGTAAGTTCCACAACCAGTGTGAAGCTATCCTGGAAAAAAGGAACTAAGGCAGATGGATTTGCAATTTATATGAAGACCGGTAACGGTAAATTTACCAGGATTAAAAATGCATCTGCAGCAAGTACCGCATATACAAAAACAAAACTGAAAAAAGGAAAAGTTTATCAGTTTAAGATGCGTGGCTATAAGAAGGCCGGAGAGACTAAGATATATGGAAATTATTCAAAGGTTCGAACAATAAAATTGAAATAAATAATATTGCAGGAGCCTGGCGGGGCAGCTAAATCCAGACCAATGATGGCATTATAAGGGGGAATTTTATAAAAAAATACCGGAATATCATAAATGTGTAAAAAATACTCAAAAAATTGCAACGATAAATGCCATTTGCGGGTGCTATAATGTCAAAGACAAGGTGAAAATTCGTATATAAAATGTACGATTTACACAAAACAAACATTAAGAAGGAGGACATTATGGGCAAGAGAAGAAAGAAACTATTAAGCATGGCATTGGTTGTCGGTATGGTAGTATCCAATCTGTCTCCGTATACAAATGTATTGGCGGCAGAACCGGAGCATGTGTCCCCGGGGAGTGCAGAAACTGTGGAGTTAAGTGAAGATCCCGGTGATGCACTGCCCCCAGGGACGGCAAAGGCAATTGCGGAAACAGAGTCAGAAACAGCACCAGTCAGCCAGGAAGTGACTGAGGAAGTAACAGAAGCTGCACCGGAGACTGAGACAGTCACCGAGACAGAACCGGTGGAAACAGAAGAAGAAACAATAGGTGAAACCGAGACACAGCTCACGGAGGAAAACGACACAGAAACTGCAAAAAAGGCTGAGAACAAACAGGCAGACGCAGTAAATAATGTGGATGTAAACGGACTTTTTGCAGAATATTATACGACTTCCGGAAGCGGAAAGAATGTCAGACTGGATGTATTGAAGTCAAAAGGCATCGATTACAACATTAATTATGGAGATTTAAATCCCAAGCTGATGCTTACAACTGGTAAAGATGATTATGCCGGCATCCGATGGAGCGGCAGGATTCAGGTACCGGAAACAGCAGATTATACCTTCTACGGTCTTGTTGATAATGGAATCAGACTGTGGGTAAACGGGGAGCAGCTGTTTAATTACTGGGATGGTGATTCATGGGATGTATTACAGACAAGCAAGGCAGTAAAATTAGAAGCCGGCAAATTCTATGATATTAAAGTGGAATATTTTGATTACGCAGGTGGTGCTCATGCAACTTTGTCCTGGAGTAATAACAAAGGGCTGAAGGATAAAGCAACCATTCCATCATCCGCATTTTACCTTCCGTCGAATTATAGTGGAATTTATATCGGAAGCATTGATACTTCCGAAGCAAACCTGAAAGAAGGCGAAGACTTTAAAGGGGATGTTACGGTAAATGGTTTTGGACTGGATCAGGCGGAGCGTTTTGAAATTGTAAAGACTTCCGGAGAATCCCTGAAGACTCCGGTATATGCCGATATAACATCACAGAAAAATGAACAAGCAAAAATTGTAATTCCAAATATGGAAACCGGTACATACAAGCTGAAAATCATACAGAGCAATACAGCCGTGATTTCAAAAGGCCTCATTATTGTAAAACCGGGAACAGACGATGTACGTACAAGGACAGAACGGCCCAGGGCAGACTGGGAACGGGATTCTTATGTAAATTTAAACGGAATCTGGGAGTTTGACTTTGATGCAGATGAAGAAGGTAAAAATGCAGGTTGGTTCAAGCCGGATCAGGAATTTTCCAGATCCATTAACGTACCGTTTTGCTGGGAATCCTCTTTAAGCGGTGTCAATGACCCGGATTATAAAGGACAGGCATGGTACAAGAAAACTGTAAATGTAGACAAATCCTGGGAAGGTAAGAAAATCTTCTTAAAATTCGGAGCGGTAGACTGGAAATGCAAGCTCTGGGTAAACGGAGAAGAAGTGGGAGAACACATTGGCGGATACAGTGCGTTTGAAATGGATGTCACCGAATATATGAATGTTGGGGAAGACAACGTAGTCACTCTTTGGGTAGAAGACAAAGGAAGCTACGGCGATGACAGCTATCCGGCATTAATCGGTAAACAGGGCAGAAACGCTCCCTGTGGATATATCCATACAAGCGGAATCTGGCAGACAGTAGGTATGGAAGCCAGAAGTGCAACTTACCTGGACAATGCCAAAGCTGTATCGGATATTGACAATGCAACGGTTACCTATGATCTGGATGTCACCACAGACAAAGACCAGACTCTTACAGTGGAATATGATTTCGCCAGTACCGTATATGATATGGAAAATGATGTGGATATCCCTACCGGTTCCGTGGTAGAAGGAAGCCAGGAAATCCAGGTAGAATCCGGTGCCAATTCGGTAGAACTCTCTCCGATTGCCATCGCAAACCAGAAACTCTGGAACTATGATGACCCCAATCTTTACCAGGGTACTCTGACCGTCAAAGATGTGGAGGGAAATGTTCTGGATGAACTTTCTACTTACTTTGGGCTTCGTAAGGTAGAGGCAAAGTATTACAACGAAGACCTGGGTGTAAAATATATTTATCTCAATGATGAACCGGTCTATATGTCAGGACTTCTGGACCAGGGATTCTGGGAAGAGGGAATCTATACCGCACCTTCAGAAGATGCTTTAAAATACGATATTCTGGCAATGAAAGAAGCCGGATTCAATATGATCCGTAAGCATCTGAAAATCGAAGATCCGCTGCAATACTACTGGTGCGATAAGTTAGGTATGATGGTATGGCAGGATATGCCCCATGCAACCGCTATGGTGCCGTCCAAAGAAGGCGGAGAAGCTCTTGGCAGAAAATACTATGAAGAATGCCTGGATGCAGCAATGGAAATGAACTATAACCATCCGTCGATTGTGTCTGTTATGCTGTTCAACGAGACCTGGGGACTGTATGCGGCATATAATGACAACGGCAAGAACCGGAATGTAAAAGCGGCTGACGGAAAGAGCACGGCAGAATGGGTTGAATATCTGTACAATAAGACAAAAGGGGCTTATCCGAATATGCTGATTGAAGATATGAGTCCCTGCAACAGCGACCATGTACAGCCGTCTGACCTGAATACTTACCATATGTATCCCAAGTCTTATGACGGTGCGGTAGGAGATGTGGAGAACCGGGTAAACAATGCATACGTAGGTTCCGAAAATAACTATAAGTTTGGCTTCAAGCAGGATGGAGATCCCCTTCTGAACAGTGAATACGGCGGTGTTGCTGCCTATGACGGCGATTACGACATTTCTTACTGTTTCAAGTACATGACGGATATACAAAGAAGATATGAAAAACAGAGTGGTTTCGTATATACAGAACCATTTGACGTTGAGTACGAACGCAACGGTATCTTAACCTATGACAGAAAAATGAAAATCTTTGGCTATGATGAAGTAGCCTATGGCGGTGATATGGGAATCAAGGATCTGGTTCAGGAGACCTATATCGGTATCGTAGACAGCCCGATTAAAAATGTAAAACCGGGAGCAAAGATCAAAACAAAGATTATGGCAATGAGCTGGACAAATGATGTACCGGAAAATACCGTGGTAAAATGGCGTTTTGACGGAACAGACATCTATGGAAACAATATCAGCACCGGCCTTGCCGGCACACTGGGAATGGATATTATCCCTTATGAAAAGGCAGAAGCAAGCCTCTCATTCCGTGTACCGGCCCAGGCTTGCGTAGGAACTTTAACCGTATGGATTGAAGGACCTGACGGAGCTAAGATTGCGAAAAACTTTACCAACATCGTAGTTGCAGATGCATCAAGCGATAATAAAGAAATGACTCTGGATAATGAAAAAGGTTCCATTACCATGAAAGCGGCTGTAAACAACCGTAAGATGGTTACCACAGAAGGGACCGGCAGCCAGGATTACAGCTACACATTACCGGAGAACTTTAATCTGGATTCCTTAAATGGCATGAAGATAATTGCAGAGGCATCTTCCTATAAAGGAGTGACAGGAACCGATAAAAACCATTCTTCTTACAGCTCCGAATTCAGCCAGACGGCAGAAGGCAGAGCAGTGGCATCAGATATGACCGTTTCCGTAAACGGTGTAGAGATTGACACCGTATACCTTCCGGACAACCCAAGGGATATGAGAGGAACACTTTCCCTGAATGCTCCTTATAACGGTGCAACCAGTGCAGGTGACTTTGGTTATCTGGTAAACTTAAGCGTATCCAGGGAAAAACTGGCTGAAATTAAGGCAGCTATGGGTGAAAGCAAAGTAATGAAAGTTACTTATGCAGTAAAAGCGGATGCAGCAAACCAGAACGGACTTCGTATTTACAACTCCGTTTACGGAAGATATGCTGTGAATCCAACCATTATTTTAAACCCGGTGGACATTGAAAAGGCAGATCAGGTAACAGCAGTTAAAAATATTAACACAACCTCTGATAATTACAGTGCTGAAGGCGTGTTATCCGGAAATTCCAATCTGAATGTAAGAGCGGGAGAGAAGGAAGGATATGTCATCGCTCTTGCAAACGGAGGAAGCAGCATTACCGTTACAAATAAGAAGACAAATGAGGTAATTGGAGAAGCAGCAGGACTGGCGGAAGGCGCTCATCACGTAAAAGTAACCTTGTTTGACGAGCAGATTCGTGTATTTGCAGACAATAATCCGGAAGCAGTTATCAATGTCTATGACAGAAGCGGCTTTACCGGAGGAATCACGGTCAATGCATCCAAAACAAATACGGTATCCGATCTTGTAGTTTCACCGGAGTCTTATGAAGCAGTTAAGACTGAGATTGACGACACGGTAAAAGACGTTGAAGTATTGGATGATTTCAGTGATGCTGACTATACCAAACGTTACGAAGTTATGGGCAATGCATGGAGTGGAAATGTAGTTAACGGCGCGCTGAATATGGGTGCTTCTGATCAGGGCGACAAAATGATTATGAAGGATGTCTCCATGTCAGACGGTATCTACGAAATGGATATAAAAGTAACCAATTCATCACAAACACACGGAAATGCAGGATTTGTATTCCGCTCTTCCAACTATAATTTGGGCCCGGATGGTGCAAATGGATATTACGCAGGTATCGGTGACCGTTATGTACAGCTTGGACGTATGAGCCAGGGCTGGAAAGAACTTGCCAAAGTTACCGTACCGGAGTTAATTGTAGGAAGTACGCATACACTGCGTGTAGCTGTATTTGGCTCCAGAATTCAGATCTATGTGGATGATGCCGCAGTACCATGTGTAGATATTAACGATTCTACCTACCTGGAGGGCGGCGTGGCTGTCAGAGGTTACCGGGTAGCAGCAACTCTGGACAATATCCACGTGGCAAGCATCCCACGTTATAGCAGCACATTTGAAAAAGGCAGCGATGAATGGGAAGCAAACGGAAACTGGAAGATAGTTGACGGAGCATATACCTCAGGGTCTAAGGGAGCATACTCCCTGGTAGACAGCAATAAAATAAAAGATGCTTTATTTGCGGCGGATGTAAAACCGGGAACGGAAGATTCCGTAACCGCACTGTTGCTGCGTACCGTAAGCAGTTCAGCAGGAATCAGCGGATACCAGTTGGTTGCAGATGCTAAAAACGACAAAGTCCAGATTGTAAAATCGGAAAAAGGAGAGACAACCGTTCTGGCGGAAACCGGCATGCGCCTGCAGGCAGGCAAGACTTACCGATTAACCGTTGAAATGCAGGGATCCGTGATCAAAGCTTATAAGAATGACAGCAGGGAAGCTCTCATAATAGCAGAAGATACTGCATTTGCTGCAGGTCAGATTGGTATTATGAATGTCAATGGAACTACTACGATTGACAATGCTGCAGTCAATAACCAGTTTATAGACGGTGAATTAATGGAACC
The DNA here is from genome assembly GCF_034124845.1 of Robinsoniella sp. Lineage (NCBI taxonomy): Bacteria > Bacillati > Bacillota > Clostridia > Lachnospirales > Lachnospiraceae > Robinsoniella > Robinsoniella sp. The sequence continues at coordinate 7,765 of NZ_JAWYAJ010000281.1, read as the reverse complement.
GGCAGATCCAAAAGCACTGGATGCAATTATTGCAGAAGCCAGAAAAGTGGATGCAGCCAAGTATACGGCAGATTCTTACAATAGGGTGAAAGCAGCACTGGATGCAGCACTGGATGCTGACCGTTACGATCAGCAGGCAATTGATCAGGCAGTTTCTGCAGTCAGAGAAGCGCTTAACCAGCTGGTATTAAAGCCAATTGATCTGACGGTACTGAATAACAAGATTGCAGAGGCAAAGAGAATAGACCAGGCTAAATACACGGCTGATTCTTATGCCAGAGTAAAATCAGCACTGGCAGCAGCAGAAGCAGTCAATAAAAAAGACCAGGCAGCAGTCGATGCAGCAGCAAAAGCATTAGGTGATGCCATTGCACAGCTGAAAATCAAACCGGTAGACCTGGGTGCATTAAGCCAGAAGATCGCAGAAGCAAAGAAACTGGATGGGAACAAATATACCTCAGATTCTTATGCAAAAGTAAAAGCAGCGCTGGCAGCGGCAGAAGCAGTCAATAAGAATGACCAGGCAGCAGTAAATGCCGCAGTGAAGAACTTAAGTGACGCTATGGCTCAGCTCAAGGTAAAACCGGCTGTACCTAAGAAAAACGCTGTTTATACCGTTAGCAGCCTGGTATACAAGGTAACTAAATCTTCATCCAAATACGGAACCGTGAAAGTAATGAAAGCCAGGAAAAAAACCTATACTTCCATCAGTGTTCCAAAGACTGTGAAGCTAAATGGTTATACCTTTAAGGTTACCGAAATTTATAAGAATGCATTTAAAAACAATACAAAGCTGAAAACAGTTAAGATTGCAGATAACGTAAGCAAAATTGGTTCTTATGCATTTGCAGGCTGTAAAAATCTGAAATCGGTAACGATTGGTAAGGGACTGAAGAGCATTGGAAGCAAAGCATTCTATAATGACAAATTATTAAAGAGTATTGTAATTAAATCTACAAAAGTAAATAAAGTTGACAGTAAAGCATTTAGCGGAATCCATAAGAACGCTTATATTAATGTGCCAAACAAAAAGGCATCTGCTTATAAGAAAATATTTAAAAATGGTGGACAGGCTAAGACAGTGAAGATTAAATAGTTGACGGAAGACTGCCCGGGGGGGTATAACCCAGGGCAGTCTTCTTTTGATGGCAATATATGAAACGAACAGCGCTTTGTGTTTATTATCTCGTATACGCGTTCTCTGATTCCAATCGGTTGTATCTTCACAAACTTCATGATATAATCGGAAAATACAAAAGGGATTTGGGGGGGTTGGGGATGTTTACTGAAAAGAAAAACCGTTTACAATTCACATATTACAGCAGTTTCTTAATATTGATTGTGATACCCATTTTATTTATTATTATCGGATCGTTTGCCATCGTCAGGACAATGATGCTTCGTTCTGCTACAGATAAAATAGAACTGGTACAGGCAAATGTGGAGAAGACGCTGGAAGAAGAAATAGACAATGTCTCCATGCGACTGTCCCATCTGTGCAATGTAAATAACAGTGATGTGCTGGCATTGGCATCGAAGACAGATGATACCAATGCATTTAATAAATATAACTTCGAAAAGATTTTGCGGGAAACCTTTAATTATATGATGATCCCAAGTGATGACATGCTGGCATCCGTATTCTACATGGTCAGCGGGGACAACACATATATCAAGGATGACCTGGTGATTCCACAGACGGAAATCAGACAGTCAAAGTGGTACCAGCAGGCGTTGTCAAATAAGAATAATGTTTGTATAGGCAGTTATTCATCTAAAGTCACCTATTCATTGAAAACAAAATATCAGTTCACCATTGCAGCGGGGCTGTCACCGGACAACAGCCTGGACAGAACCAACAAGATCGAAATGGCGACCTTGTTTATTCAGTCGGAAATCGGGAACATGATGCGGGAATATAACAAGGAGAAGAGTCTGGGCACCATGTACCTGGTAGACGAAAACAAAGAGGTACTTCTGAATGTCAGTGATGAAGAAATTGTACTTCCGGATAATCTGGACCTGAACCAGAGTATCGTACGGGAGCATACGGAAGGGACAGCTTTTACCTACTTGATGAAGGAGATCAGCCCTACCGGATGGAAGCTGGTCAGCGTGGTAGATTCTCAGATTCTTCTGGAGGAATTTAATAAAATAGCAGGGATTATAACGGTGATTACCGTTGTACTGTTTATGTTGTTTTATCTGTTCTCCAGTATCTTCCTGAAGCGTATTATTCATCCGGTAAATGAAGTAATTGAGGGGCTGAAGCAGGTAGAGGGCGGAAGCCTTGAAGTACATATACCCATCAGCGGGCAGTCCGAGATCAGAACGATGATCCACTCATTCAACCGCATGGTGCGCAGGCTAAAAGTATTGATTCGAGATAATGAACAGCAGCAGCAGATGAAGCATGAGGCGGAAATCAGGGCACTCCAGTCACAGATCAATCCTCATTTTCTGGTGAACACTTTGAGTTCCATTCGTTTTATGGCACAGGTATCGAAGTTTGACGGCATTAAAAATATGGCGGAAGCTTTAATCCGCATACTGTCCTGTTCTTTTCGGAGGAACGGCAGTTTTTACACTTTAAAAGAAGAGCTGGAAGTGCTCAGCAGCTATATTTTCCTGATGAAGGTGCGTTATTCCGACGGATTTGACTATACGGCTGATGTGGGAGAAGGGTGCATGGAGGATCTGGTTCCCAGGCTGATTCTACAGCCGATTATAGAAAACTGTATTGTCCATGGATTCAGTGAAATGGAAGATATCGGAGAAATACAGCTGCGGGCTTATCAGGAAGAAGACAGGCTTTGTATTGTCATTGAAGACAATGGAAAGGGCATGACAGAAGCTCAGATCAGTGAAATTTTAAAACCAAAGGAGGATAAGGAGGACAATTACAGTATTGGAATCTCCAATGTATACAGCAGGCTGAAGCTGAATTTTGGGAAGACGTGTGAGATGAGCATTGTGAGCGAACCCGGAAAATATACCAGAACAACCATAGAGATACCACGCAAAAGTACGAAGCAGAACGTGCAGATTGTAACACGGGATTGAAGCAGGGAGGAAAAGAAGATGTACAGAGTTATGTTTGTAGATGATGATATGATCGTAAGGACCACACTGCATACGATCTTGGATTGGGAGAAGTATGGGTTTGAAATTGCAGGGGATGCAAAAAATGGGCAGCAGGCACTGGAAAAATTAAAGGTCACCCCCGTTGACCTCCTGATTACCGATATGAAAATGCCCATTATGGACGGCATTACCTTAATCAAACAGGTAAATCAGATGGAGCAGGTTCCTGTTATTCTGGCGCTGAGCGGTTACGATGATTTTTTGCTGGTTCGGGAGGCATTCCGGCTGGGGGCACTGGACTATCTGCTGAAATCGGATATCAATGAAATTATGCTGAGCAGTCATCTGGAACGTATTGTAAATGAAATTCAAAAAGTAAAGGGGAGCAGTCCGGCAGGCAGAACTGCGGTTAAACCAGTGGGGGAAAGCCAGATATTGCAGGATATGGCTCTTGGACGGACAGAGTTAAAAGAATCGTTTTTTGAAGATTATTATTATATCGTTCGTTTTGAAATTGTGGATTTCAAACAACAGGTATTCCGGTTTGGGAATGACCTGGATGATGCATTGATAAAGCCAATGCTGGAAATTGCAAATCAGATACCCATGGTTGCTTCCAAATGTACGATCTGTTCCCTGTCTCCGTCTTCCTACCTGCTGTATTACCGGGCAAAGGATGCAGATGAAAACAGAAAGAACCGGGTGCAGTCGGTAAGCAGGCAGATTCTAAACAACTGGAAAAACTATATGAATCTCCCGGCTATTGCGGGGATCAGCCAGATTGGCTCCGGGGCATCCCGGTTTCTGGAATGCATGGAAACAGCGGGATTCTTGCTGACCTTTCAGAGCATTTTTGAAAAAACGGATGTATTTACAATGGATATCCAGCAAAAAGTTGATATACGGGAAGCGGTTTTGGCAGGAATTCGTTATCAGGATTTAAAGGACAGTTTGAAATCTCTGGATAATGCGGCATTTGAACAGAGCTGTCAGAGGATCTTCACGGACTTTTACAAAATTGGATTTGAGCAGGCAAAAATAGAGAGTATCTATATGATCTATCAGGTTTCCATGTCCCTGAGAGAAAACAACGACGATATCCTGAAGGTATTTCCTCAGGAAGTGGATTACTACGAAAAAATACAGCGGATAACCAGTCTGAAAGAAATGGAGATCTGGATGACCAATTACCTTCGCTGGATCATGGATTACCTGGAACATAACTATGACAGAAGACAGAATGACGTGATCCAAAAAGCAAAACGCTTTATCTGGGATAATTATGCCAACCCGGAGCTGTCCCTGGGAAATGTAGCGGACTTTGTGGGATTAAACGAAAAATACTTCAGCACCCGTTTTACAAAAGAGACAGGCACCACCTTCAGCAGTTACCTGATGGAATTTCGCATCTCAAAAGCAAAAGAGCTGATTCGAAAAACGGATATGAAGATTTATGAGATCAGCCAGAGCGTAGGGTATAACAGTGTGGAGCATTTTAACAGGATATTTAAAAAACTTTGCCAGATGAGTCCGGTTAATTATAAAAAGGAAGGCAAAAAATAGTCAAAAACCCCGTTGGTTACAGCGGGGTTTTTGGCTTTTTTAAAATACTGATATAAAGAAGAAAATATAGCATTTTTCTGTGACATAAAAGGAGCTATTCAATACGACATGGCAATATATGTGATGGATTTATGATATTGTTATAAATATAGGTGTAAAAAACAGGCTGGATACTTATCCAAAGAACAATTGAGAATAACCCGTAAGGTATGCAGCATATTGGCTGAAAGCTTCCTTCCGGGAACTGAGAGAAAAAATTAGGTTCATTATGAAAGGGGATTGAAGTTATGAGAGTACGCTCTGTGTTATTAAGAAAAATCAGTATGATTGGTTTGGTATGCGGGATGTTTATTTTCCCGGGATGCAGCCAAAAAGATATTTCAAATGAGTACGTAAAGCTTGGCAATTATAAAGGAATTGAGATTAGCAAAGGGGAACCAGAAACGATTTCAGAAGAAAGGGTTGAAAACCTGTTTTCTATGAATGCAGGATTTGATCAGGAATTGTATGTAGATACCAAACGAAAAAAGGTTAAGGACGGCGACCGGATTATCATCGATCTGACAGAGAAAATAAACGGGGAGGAGATTACTAGGCAGGATATGAATGTACCAGTGGGGTCAGAACACCTGGCAGAAGGATTTCGGGAGCAGGTAAAGGGACATTCTGTTGGAGATACCTTTGAGGTAGATGGAATTTATACAGTTACGATTAAATCCATTCTGGAAGTAAATCCTTCCTTTCAGGAAGAAAAAGCAAGAATCAGGGAGGAAATGGAAAAAGAGGCGCAGGAAACCTGGCGCCAGGAGCAGTTTCAGCAAATTGAAAGTTACTTACTTGAGCATACCGAAGTCATCAAAGAGCCGGAGGAGGGCCAAGAGGTAATCGATTTAATATTGGGAGCAATTGCGAAGAAGGAGAAGCTGGAGCTTACGGATGAAAAATTTACGAATAAAGCGTATGAATATGGGGGTGACGACAAGGAGCGGGATATGGGAGCTGAATTGAATAAAAACGAACAGGACATAGCGCTTCAAAATGAAGTGGTAATGGAATGGCTGCTCGAGAATGCGAAAGAAAAGAAATAAGTCTAAAAAACGGCATGGCGAAAAGAAATGCTTCAAGTATCAGGGTGTTGAAAGAGGGGGAAGTGAATGGAAAAGAAGAGAGTAGTGGCGGCGGCAGCTATTTTGGCGGCAACAGCAGCAGGACTTTTGGTGTTAGCAGCAGTAACCGGCATATTTATAGGGTTTGTCTCTAAATTAATACCTTATAAACAGCCAGAGACATTAAATGAATTGGCATACACAGTGAATAAGCGGAATGGCAATACCGTATATATCAGGGAAGAGACAGCGGGTTACCAGCCGTACCTGGTAGTGGACAATGATTACAATGGTGATGGGAATGTGCTGCTTTTGCGGAAGTATGTGCTGGATGAACGGCAGCCATATCATACATATTATCAGCAGACTGCATATTATGAAAACAGTAACCTGGATGACTATCTGAGCAATGTGTATTTGAATACCTTGCCGGAAGAACTACGTGCCAGTATCGTTCAAAGCCACATTGAGATCATTGCAATGTCAGCTTACCAGGGAGAGAATTCCGATACGGTTCAAATTGAACGGAAAGCATTTTTATTATCCTTTTCAGAAATGGCACCTAGAGGTTCTCCGGATGGTTATATTCATGAAGGGAGGCCACTCAAATACTTCTACGATGATCCAGGTAGAATGGCGGTAACTGATGAAAATGGGAAAGAGTCTGGCTGGTGGCTGAGGACCCCTAGCAAGGGATATCCTACATGTGCCATAGGGGTAGGCAGTGATGGTCGGCTTGGGTTTGCAGCTGTGGACAACTACGTAGGGGTTCGACCCGCATTCTGCCTGCCCCGGAATGTGGTGATAGATGAGAGTGAGGAAGCAGTCCAGGGAGAAACTGTCTATATAATAAAGTAAGGTAATCGTAATAGGCGTATACACGCAAATGAAAGAGGAAAGGGGGAAGCAAATGGAAAAGAAGAGAGTAGTGGCGGCGGCAGCCATCTTGGCGGCAACAGCAGCAGGACTTTTGGTGTTAGCAGCAGTAACCGGCATATTTATAGGGTTTGTCTCTAAATTAATACCTTATAAACAGCCAGAGACATTAAATGAATTGGCATACACAGTGAATAAGCGGAATGGCAATACCGTATATATCAGGGAAGAGACAGCGGGTTACCAGCCGTACCTGGTAGTGGATAATGATTACAACGGTGATGGGAATGTGCTGCTTTTGCGGAAGTATGTGCTGGATGAAAGGCAGCCATATCATACCTATTACCAACGGGCAGCATATTATGAAAATAGTAATCTAGATGACTATCTGAGCAATAGATATTTGGACACACTGCAGGAAGAGTTGAGTGCCAGAATCGTCCAAAGCAGCATTGAGATCATTGCAATGTCTGCTTACTATGGAGAGGATCCAGATACGATTCATATAGAACGGAAAGCATTTTTACTATCCTTTTCGGAAATGGCACCTAGAGGTTCTCCGAATGGATATATTCATGAAGGAAAGCCGCTAAAATACTTCTACGATGATCCTGGCAGAATGGCGGTAACTGATAAAAATGGGAAAGAGTCTGGCTGGTGGCTGAGGACGCCTTCCATGGCGGGTGATACAGTTGCCATAGCTGTAGGCAGCGATGGGAGGATTGGTTTTGCAGCTGTGGACAACTATATAGGGGTTCGCCCTGCATTCTGCCTGCCCAGAGATGTGGGTATAGAGGAGAGTGAGGAAGCAGTCTCAGGAGAAAAGGTTTATGTAATCAAGTAGAGTATTCGTAATTGATGGATACGCACAAATGGAAAAGGAGAGAAAAAACTATGGAAAAAAAGAAGAGGAAAAGAACAATTGGGACTCGGATAACAGCAATACTGCTATCAGCTGTTATGATGGTAAGTTTGATTCCGGCGGAGACGGTACGGGCGGTAGCTGTAAGGGAGGAAACGGAATATCAGATTATTGAAGAGGAAACGGGGGAAAGCACTTTATCCGATGAATCGACGGAAGAGGTAATCACAGAAGCGATCCAGGAGGAGACGGAACCGCAGGTTCGGGAGGAGGA
>NZ_JAWYAJ010000280.1:7469-15066 GCF_034124845.1 Robinsoniella sp. | reverse complement strand
AAGGACGCATCTGTATAGTTTTCTTTTTGAATTGCTTTGGCTTCTGCAATTTTTGCATTTAACTCTGTTTTTGTTGTCTCCTGCACTTTTACCATCTGCACTTTTCCAACAACAGATGCACTCTCTGCCTTCACCTCTACATTCGCTGCTCCGGTCTCATAACCTGCTTTTGTAAACGCCAGTTTGTATGTTCCGTAAGGAATTTTACTAAAGTTATAAATACCATTCAGATTTGTAATTGTGGAAGCAATTTCGTTGCCGTCTGTGTCTGTTAATGCAACATTTACCTGATAAATGGGTGCATCATTTTCATCCACAATGGAACCTTCAATTGCATTTGTATTTTCTACTACATCTAAGCTTGTTACTTCCAGATTATCAAAGATCATGCTTCCGCCGTTGCGTTTGTTAAATCCTACGGATCCTGCTTCATCAAATAATCCGCCTACAACTGCCTCTTTCATGACTTCCTGTCCGTCTACCCAGAGGGAAAGTTTGTTACCAACTAACTGAGTCTTAATATGGCTTGTCTTTCCAATTTCCATGTTCGGTCCGGTAAACATTCCGGAATAGCTGTTCGCTGTTCCATTCCAGTATTCCCAGAACCAATTTCCATCGGAATCACCGTAACCTACATAAAGTCTCTGATTATGGTTATTTGCTCTTAATACAAAGCCGAAACGAAGAGGACTTGCCTGAGGCGTAACGTCTGCTTCAAAGATTCCGTCTTTAAATTTTGGTGCTGCTGTGTCAATAATACTTGGGCGGTCGGATCCAAAAGAAGCTTTCAGTGCGCCGCTGCCATTGAACTGCACGGATTCGATTTCTACCTGGGATGGATTGCCTGCCAGGTTTTGGATACTGTCAACTCCATTTTCAAAGTAGTTGAAGTATTCCGGAATGTCTTTTACCTGAAGGGTGAAGTCAAAGGTGGTCATCGTATCTGCAACAGGAGTTACCGCCTGTGCGTAAAGTGATGCATAACCATCTCTTACAACCTTTGCAGAATAATTACGGATAAAGATATTCTCTAACTTATAGCTTCCCTTGTCATCCGTGCGGATTTCAATTGGCTCCAAGTTATTGGAAGAAAGAGTAATCTGTGTATCTGCAATTGGTTTTCCGTCTGCATCTTTTACTGTTCCGCTGATGGAACCAATAATTGCAACCAGTTTTCCCGTAGCCTCTGTCAGTTTTTTCGTTGCTGTTTCTACCTGTTCTTTTGTCGCATTCTGATTATTTAAAACTTCTTCCGCTTCTGCTAAAGCTTCTGCAAATACACTCCAGGTATCACTTGTGTAATCCTGCTGGAATTTTGTGTTTGCTGTGTTAATTGCTTTTTGCAGATCTCCTTTTTGGATATCACTTACTTCAATTACCAGGTCATCCAGAATAAAATCTTTGTAGCCGCTGAAGTTTTTCGGTCCATCACCTGCACTGGCATATTCTTTCAGATCCGGTGCCACATTAGTTGAATAAATACCAAACCAGGACTGTCCGGATTCTCCTCCGATTAAGGAGAAGCTGTATTCTTTCGTTTCTCCGATTGCCTCCGGCATAGTATATAATTGTGTATTGCCTGCAAATTCTCCTTCGCCTACTGTTACCTTATAGGCATTCTTACTTCCCATCTGATATTTGAACTTAATGTTATAGGTAACACCCGGCTCAAAATGGAAGTTCTGAGGAATGGTCTGGTATATCATAGAGTTTCTGGATGTAAGACCATTAATCTTAACGGACCAGTCCCCAGCCAGCACATCATCCAATTTCTTCTGTCCCTGTTCATTCGCATTATATCCAGCCTGGGTATACGGTGCATGAAGTTCAGAGAGATGGATACGGTTGTCGGTAACTGCGCCGGCACCTGATCCCGGACCTGAAATTACAAATGGGAAAATACCCTGTGCATTATTTTCAAAATCCTGCTGGAATTGGGTCACCATACCGTTCTTGTCTGTTTCCTTAACAAGATCCATACCGGTTTCCACGACACGCAGATCATCAAAATACGTATCTCCTTCACCCTGATCGCGTTTCAAAGTCAATGTTACTTCACCGCTTGCCGGTGCTTCAAAGAATACATACATATTCTGAACATAACTGGTACCGCCTGTTGTTGCTCCGCTTCCCGTATGATGCTGGTTGGAAGATATGATATTCTGTACAATCGAGCGTCCCGTATAATTAGAAGCTATTTCTTTGCCATCTGCATTTACGGTCATATATGCTTTTGCATCGCTTCTGTTATCCACGCCAACATACAGTGCATATTTCTGTCCTGGCACCAGATTTGTTAAAGCCTTACTGGTTACGGATACCGCGCCGCTCAGTTTTAACATGGGGTTTTCGCTGGTATTCCGGAAGATTTCTGCCAAACCGGTTCCCGCTGTTGTCCAGTAAGTATCCAGACTTCCGCTGTTGAATCCAACGTCATAAATGTATGGTGTGGACTGCCAGTCTACCGGAAGCTGTCCTTGTTCGCCCTGGTAAACTACATACGGTGTCTCTGCTTTCATGTTTGCTAAGGTTACCTGTCCATTGGCTACCGGAACTACGGTTTTATTCTGCTTGCCCTCATCCGTTAATTCATAAACGACCACATTTGCAAGACCTTCCCATCCGCCTGGCAGTTCCCAGGTGGTGTCTCCGCCCTTGGTATTCCAGTGATACAGTTTTTCTTCATCTGCGATATTTCCATTGGTATCCCAATACCATGGAAGCAGATAGGTTTCATCTCCCGGATTAGTTCCGTCACCGCCGGTAGGTGCACCTTTGGATACTACTTTTCCGTTTAATTTGATTGTCCTAGAACGGTATCCCTGAAGATCTCCTGCGTAATCATTGGAATCTCTGGATACCACAACGGTGTTTTCTTTTGCGTCATCCTGCAGTGTAATTTCCATTTCCGGTGTCCACTGGAAGGTTCCGCCGCCATTCGTCATGGTTACCGGCTTCCCGTCAACCCACTTCATTACCTTATAATGCTGCAGGAATTTAGTCAGTACGTTATGGGTGAATGTAGTATTTATATAGTTGCTGTAATCGGTTCTTCCGCTCCAGCCCTCAAAGTCTGTCATGTTTAATCCACCCAGCAGAGGTGCCTGTGCTGCGCCATTATAGCTTGGGTAATCAGCAATCCAGGAATCCTTCTGGTGGTTACGTAAGAATCTCATAACTTCACTGTTCTGTCCCTTTGCTGCATATCCGCCATAACCCAGGTCTGCTGCCCAGTGCTGCAGAGTCGAATCATATTCCTGTGTGGGACCCCACTCTGTGGTAAAACGCCAGCCACGGTCATTCATCTGTTTTGCAATCTTTCTGGATTCCCATGCATCTTCATTTCCACTGGTATTATTTCCCCACACATCCAGGTAGATAAAGTCCAGATTATCTCCAACTTTTGCCTTTAGTTCATTTAACCTGCTTTCACGCCTGTTGCTTGCAAGGTCATACATACCATTGATACCGATTCCCTGGTCTAACCAGTTCCAGCCAAAATTGTGTCTGGATAAATCATCATCAAAAGCTTTTGCTTCCGGATACATTTCACTTGCATTGATGTGGATACCAAAGCGTGCGCCTAATGCTCCGCCTTCGGTCATCAATTCGTTCATATCTTTGGCGCCGCCGATTCGTTCCCCGATATTACCATAATCGGGATGTCCGGAATCATGTCCTTCAGAACCGTAACCTTTTAAAATGATGCTCTGTCCCAAACCATCGGTATTCAGATAAACGCGTTTCACACCATCTAATGTCGTAAGGAATGGATTTGCCGCCTCACTGCCAAAGTTCATAGCGATACGCTGTGATACTAAATCAGGCACTTCTTCAGATTTGAAAGGATTGTTCATAATTGCACGATATGCAATCGCACCATCCTGCCAGTCAATCTGATCATCGGCATTCTCGTCACCGGTAATTACAACCTTAGCACTTGGCATAACATCTTTATCATGTTTCACCACATATGCTTCTTTCACTCCATTCACGGAAGGCTCTACCTTGCGGTCATAATACCATAAAGTACTGGAAAGCCCCAGAGACTTGCCGGCAGCCAAATTTGTTGTTTCAGCCCAGACTCTGGTATTGCTGGATCCGCCGGAACCAACGTAAGCCGCTTTATGTGTACCGTTATACTCTGAATTACTCCACAATCCGGCACTTAAATCTTCATTGGATACGAAACCATACATGAAATCTTCCTTAGAAAATGTCATGCCGTCTTTCACATCTACATAGCTGTCACCGGAAATGGAGGTATTGCTGGATACCTTAGCCGCCTTTAAGTTTGCGCCCTTTTGGGTGCTTCTTACAGAAATCAGGCTGTGATGGGGTATTTCAATCGTCTGGACCGGATATTCATCATTATTCAAATTATTCTTTACATCTGTAATGTCAAATGACAGTTCATTATCTTTAACGGAGATAACTGCAGTCAGAACAGCATCAATATTCTGTCCTTTTAAAGTCATGGTATAGGTCGCTTTATCTTTGTCAAATGTAACATTCACATCATCTTCTGTAACCTTAATCTCTGTTCCATTGATTTTCATAACATCGATGGCTTCGGTCTGGCCGTAGAAGACTTTTCCCTTTAAATCACCTTTCATCGTGTATTTTACAACACTTGGGAATTTCTCTGCCACATCAACATCCATCTGATCGGAAGAAATGGTTCGGTAAGCCACTTCCGGTGCTTTTTCCAGCACAATATTTTCAACCGCAACAGCACCGTCTGCAACTGTAATTTCCTTTTCGGCAACCAGATAACCTTCTTTTGTTACCGTAACTTTATACTTTCCTGAAGCTACATCTGTAAAATTATAATTACCATCTTTATCGGTTTGCACCGTCTTGCCATTTAATTTAACCGCTGCACCTTCAACTGCCTGTGTTTTCCCGTCAACAGTTTCCATTACTTTACCGGATACGGCAAATGTTTCAGCTGCAGCCTGTCCGGTATAATGAATGTCTTTCAAATAGACGTCTGTAAGTTCAGTCCCAAATGTCCCTGCCTTAATACCAATTTTATTTCCCTGATCTGCAATTTTGCTAAAATCCACATCACTGAATAAGGCGGTTCCATCTACATAGAAAGTAGCCTTTTTATCTGCTGTCCATTCTACTTTAACCTTTACAGTAGAACCAGCAGCAGGTACAGTTCCCACATTGGAACTCCACGGATCACTTGCTTCCCCGTATTTCTGCCAATACCAGCCGGATGCATTATAGCCAAAGAACATACCGTGGTTCTGATCTTTGTATCCTATGTAAATACCGGTACGATTCAGGCTCCCAGCCTGCTCAGTCTTGAAATTTGCTTCAAAGTATCCCGCTTCATTAAAATTATACTCTTTTCCATTTGTAAAAATAGCAGGCGGAGCAGTTGGGCTTGGATTATTTCCATTGGCTGATCCGGATTTTAAATGAAGATAGCCATCCGCCACTTCACAGATTTCACCGCCTTTTTGTGTGGATGCATCCTGCGCCCAGCTGTCATGAATACCATCCTCCAGAGCTCCTTTGTTGTTTTCCTCCAGAGTTTCCTGCTTTGCATCAAGAGGTGCTTCTGTCTCTGTCAGCACTTCTGATTCAGATTCAGTAATCATTTCCGTCTCTGTCTGGGACTGTGATTCTTGTGTTTCCGAGTCATTTTTTGGAGCATCAGATTCATTATCTGCTTCCGTTAAATTCGTTTCTCCTGTCGCATTTTCTCCCTCTGACGGCTCTGTTTCAACACCATTTTCAGCCGCATTTTGGGTACCTCCTGGTACCACTTCTGCTTCCATATTTACGTCCTGTGATTCTGTTCCATTACCTTCAGCATATGCTGTAGCAGGTAATGCAGAACTCAAAACCATAGACATGGATAGCATAAAACTTAGTGACTTAGTTAAGTTTTTTCTCTTCATAAACTCTTTCTCCTTTGATGGATTTATAACATAAAAAGCATCAAATCAATTGCAGCCGGCTTTCACAATTGACCGAAACTTATGCTATACATATTGCCAAATTTTTAATGATACTGTGCGTTTTATATAGCTGTTTTTATCATTGAAACTATTATAACATTTCTATCCTATATATTTATTTGTATATTTGTTTCCTTTTTTTGCACTAATTGCATGTTTTTACCAGTAGTTTTTTTCTTGAAAATTCTTTCACAATCTAACAATAATCAGGAATTCTATTTAAATTATTTTTGTATTCATTTCGTATTGAAAATTTGCATAATCTGCATTTAAATATTTTGAAAATATGCTAAAAAAACCGGTATTAAAATTCAGTTTAATAACTAAATTTTAATACCGGTTACTCTTTTTTTAATTAAAAATAATATAATTTGGCAGTATTTTTTACTCAGGGAACCCGCAGCTGTCTCATACAATAATTTAAAATAGCCGCATAAGTAGATGCATCATAATGAAGTCCATCTGCCGTTCCATATCCGTTTTGAATTAAATAAGTATAAGTATCAATATAACCAATTTTTTCAGAAAGTGTTGCTGTCATTGTACTGTTAAATTGTTCAACTGCCGCATTTGTTACACTTCCGCCATAACCATCTACTACCGGATTTATGGACATAAAATACACATCCGCACCAGCACCAATCCACCCGTCAATCTTACTGTTTATATAAGCGGCATAATCACCCGGACGGTAAACATCATTCACGCCAAGATTTATCACAATTGCACAATTAGGCACTACACTGGCATCAATCACCGGTGCAGCTTCGGACACCAGCCAGTCATAGCCCATGCTGACTTCGCAGATCCACTGGCATAATGGATGGTTTGCAGCAGAGCTCATTCCTACAAATCTGGAATCTCCAACCATGATCACTTTATCGTATACCTGAAGCTGATCCCGGGAAAATTCAGAAGCCGCTGTCTCCTGAGCACCCGCTGCTTCCTTGCCTTCCTCCCTGGATTCACCCTTGGTTTTAGCCCTATCTGCATCATCCGGAGAAGTTATTTCTTCAACTTCCTCCTGACGCATCGCTAACCGGGGAATTTTTTCTTTTATGGCTTCATCCAGTTCCTCTTTCGTTTCCATTCCAAGCTCGGTACTTAAGTCAAATGGCAGCGGACTGCCTTCATTTTCATTCGAATTTTCATCTAAATTACCTGTAGTTTCTGCTGATGCCTGTGGAATAATAATGGTATTCTTTAACAATAAATCAAGTTTCGCTTTCGTTTCTATTCCTGCCCCAAACCTAAGATTAAATGGAAGATTATTTGCTTCGGCAGTTATGGTACTTTGACAAATTCCGGCAGATAAAACAATCAGAAAACCTGCCGCTAAATGGATTCTTTTCTTCATAATCAACGCCCCTGAATTCTATAATTTAATTCTTATCCAAATAATCCTTTTAACCAGTTAATAAATTTATCAATCAGGTTTTCTGCCTTTGTTTCAATATCTGAACCGGTTGAATTTTCCGTTTGATCTGTTTCATTTGTCATTCCGGTTTCATTATCATTTGATGTTATTTCCGTATTATTTTGATCTTCTTGATTTTCTGAATCTGCAGGATTTGTGAGGTTATCATTTGCGGAAGTTTCCTCATTTGTTTCCCCTATAT
>NZ_JAWYAJ010000280.1:0-7459 GCF_034124845.1 Robinsoniella sp. | reverse complement strand
CCTATATTTGTAGAAGACTCAGAAGATTTTATGGTCTCATTTTGTGTCTCTTTGTTTGTATCAAAAGCTGGTTGTGTTTCTAAATTTGTTTCTTGATTCTCTCCTTCTGTAGATGGATTAGCCTGATCATTTGTTGCATCCCCTACAACGTCTCCCAGTATAGAATCGTTGGTGTTATTTAAAATATTATCCGGAGCAAGTGTCTCGGATTCCTGATTTTTTTCATCTTTATCAAACAGATTGGAAAAGAAATTTTTAATGGAATCCCATAGCTTAGAAAAGAAATTTTTCTGTTCTTCCGATGCGTTGTCCAAAGCAGCTTTTACATTATTTTCTACTCTGTTTAAAGTATCTTTTAAAGACTCATAGTCATAATCCTGGGCACCGATTTTTTCCATCAATGCCGTCAGGGAAGCTACCTGATCTCCGGTAAGTGTGACGGAGGCTTCACTTGCTGCTTTTTCTACAATCCCTTTAATTTCTTCCGGGCTTGTGACCTCACCTTTGATGACTTCCATCTTTACACCGTTGATCAGCTGGATTGCTTTATCTTTTCCAATGGTATCTCCAAGTTCTCCGGTCTGAATCAATTCATCGGTTGCAAGCTGTTTTTTATCCTCACTTAATGTTCCATCGGAAGCTTTTTCATAAGCTTTTAAAATTCCCGTGAGTGCTCCGGTCCCGGATACTTCAATGGGGCATGCTGCAACCACATTACAATTTGTGATCCCGGCGGTTGTCAGTGTGGATGCAATCATATTGCTGGTAACCCAGGTGAGGTTCGCGGTTTTTACCTGAATGCCCCCGGAAGTTGTGGGTTCAATATAAGAACAGCTGTAAGTCCTGGTTCCAATGACCTCTTCGGAAGCAATCCCTTCCAGATACTGGCGCTCTTCTGTATTATTAACTTCGATTACCTCAACCGCATTTTTCTCTACTCCAAAGTATTTAAACATGGTATCTTTTTGTTCCTGAGATAAGTTTGACCCAAGCGTTACCACCTTACTGCTGTCTGCAAAGGCGGTGATGGACACCAGACACGACAGGCAGAATGCCGCCGCAGTCATTTTAAACAATTTTTTCTTCACGTTTTTCCTCCAATCCGGAACTTTCGTTCCCTGCATCTTAATGAAAACATATCCGTCCCAGAAAGGGATGTCTGCTTTCAGATGTCCATTATTGTACCATATTTTGTGAATATTTACTATCATCTGGTTTATTCTTAAGTTTTCCGTAATAAAATTGTTTTCGCTTGACCCCTTCCGGGAAAATTATCTTTTCATTTACCTGCAAACGCGTTATAATACCAGAGGACTGTAAACTACAAAAATGAGTTCGAAACCTTCCTCATTTAAAACAAAACTAAAGGAGAAAATCTATGAGAAACAAAAAAGTTTTATTTATGGCACAGGCATCCATCATTGCTGCAATCTATGTGGTGCTGACCGTCCTGTTCGCCCCATTCGGATTCGCCAGTATCCAGGTCCGGATTTCTGAGGCACTTACCATTTTGCCTTATTTTACTCCGGCTGCAATTCCGGGATTATTTATCGGATGCATATTCGGCAATCTGATCAGCGGAGCAATTCCCATTGATGTGGTATGCGGCAGCCTTGCAACACTTCTTGCTGCATATTGTTCGTATTTACTCCGCCGCAAAAAGTTTCTGGTACCACTTCCGCCCATCATCGCCAACACTCTGGTCGTACCCTTTGTTCTTTATTATGGATACGCCATTAATTTACCAATACCGCTGATGATGCTTACGGTTGGAATCGGAGAAATTCTCTCTTGTGCTGTTCTTG
Source organism: Robinsoniella sp. (assembly GCF_034124845.1). Taxonomy (NCBI): domain Bacteria; kingdom Bacillati; phylum Bacillota; class Clostridia; order Lachnospirales; family Lachnospiraceae; genus Robinsoniella; species Robinsoniella sp. The sequence continues at coordinate 5,654 of NZ_JAWYAJ010000280.1, read as the reverse complement.
GGCTGATCGTCCTAACGGTACTGGATAATTATAAACATATTATTTTTCGAAAATGGGTCAGTTAGAGTAACAGTTCAGATCTGTCTAAACTGTTACCAGTTAGAAGATTATATTTTCCGAAACATGCAGAAATACATAAAAAGAGCCGGTAAGGGCTCTTTTTATATGCTTAAATCTTATACCATTTTATTTCATTTGCTTCCATACTCAGGTTAAAGCTGCTTCCGTCACCCAGATAAACGATGGTTTCCTGTGGTTCATAAGTATTATTGACTACACAGTATTTTCCATTTTTAATATAAGCATGTACTTCTACATTGTAATTGCTGCTGAACCATTTATGGATATTTTCTTCATCATGGGTACTCCATAAAATAGAGCGGTAAAGCATACGGCTGTTTTCAAAGCTGTAAGGAAGCCCGCTGATATAAACGGCACGGCCCTTTCCGAATTCATTTACTGCCAGCTGCACTTCTTTTTCTCTTTGCACAAGTACCTGGGTTCCTTCCATTGCAAAGATATTTTTCTTGCCTTCGCCAAAGTTAATTTCTTCGCCGGAATCTTCCATAATAAAATGTTTGTGGTTTTCCCAGTTGTATTTATCATAACCAAGCGTAAAGCCGCGTTCCTCTTCTACACCGAATACATTAGCCAGCTGGATGAAGCGACCGTTTTCCTGATGTCCGGAAGGTTCGCCAACACCGATGATTCCCCCACCATTGTATACAAACTTTTTAATGGCAGAAGCAATTTCCGGATCACACCACCATTCGCCGCCGGTATGTGCCGTATCCGCATCACCGATGTTCAAAATCACATCAATGTCACTTAAGATTTCCGGATTTTCTTTGATATCCTGGAAGCTGATAAACTTCACATCAAATGGCGCACCAGCCAGTGCTTCGATTACTCCGGCATAAGAATAATTCTGTTTGTAGTAAAGTGCATGATGTACCATATGGCATCCCCATGCTCTCATCTTACCCCAGCAGTTTAAAACTGCTACTTTTTTGATGCAATAAGGAACCGTGCCTTTGATATTTTCATAAAGTGTCCGGAACTCTTCACAGACATCTTCCACATAATCTACAAAATCAGGAAATTCCAGTGCCAGCTTCAGATATCCGCCATAACCGATACGGTCAACCGGCTTTCTTAAAATAGCACGTCTTGCTGTTACCCAGCCTTCTTTTGCTTCCTTCACAGGATCTTTTCCTTCACAGAAAGTATCCGGGAAGAAGTAGGGCAAAAGTCTTCCTTCTGTATATTTCACACCTTCGATATCACTGATCAGGCGAAGGGTAGAACCATTTCCCACACTGCCCACTACTGCATCCAGCCCCAAAGTTTTAAATTCTTCCATAAATGGTTCGGTTCCGATCCAGTGATCACCTAAGAACATCATTGCTTCTTTGCCGCATTCATGGGTAAGTTCAACCATTTCCTTTACAATTTTAGCAACTTCCCTTCTCTGGAATGCCTGGAAATCCTGAAATTCCTTTGTGGGAATGCGGTACTGGTTATTATAATAACCCTGGTCAATGATATATTCCGGGCGGAACGGATAACCCATTTCCTCTTCGAACTGTTCCAGAATATAAGGACTTACCGAAGCGGAATAGCCATACCAGTCAACATATTTTTCTCTTGCAAGTTCATCAAAAACCAGGGTGAACTGATGGAAAAATGTGGTGAAACGAAGTACATTCACGTATGGATGCTCTTCAATAAACTTTTTAAGCCTCTCTAATGTGTAAGCATGTGTCTTTGGCTGTCTGACATCAAAGGTTATCTGATGCTCCACATCCTTCCAGTCATTTGTAACTGCATTGTACATATGTACCGGATCCCACATGATATAAGCCAGGAAGCTGACGGTATAATCATGAAACGGAACAGCCGTAAGTGTTACATCTCCTGTCTTTTCATCATAGCTCCAGTTATCTGTGGAAACCGCTTCTCCCGTGGTCCGGTCGATTACTTCCCACCAGCGTTTGATATCATCTCTGCAGTTGGGTGTCAGCATATCCGGATACAGGCCTTTCATCAGGTGAATGGACAGCTGCGTTTCCTCTGCTGTGTAAAACGGTGTCATCAGATACATCTGCTGTATCTCTTCCGGGTTTGCCATTGCCCAGCTGTTATCTTTACGGGTCGTATAATATGTAGAATAAATTTTAGCATCTACATCACGAAGTTCTGATGGAAAATCTGTTCCGTCACAATCCCGGATTGCATCTGCTCCCCAGCGTTTCATAACCTTTAGAGTTTCCGGAATTACATCTATGTCGGTTGGTATCGTAACACGACCTTGCTTTTGGTTCATATAATAAGTCCTCCTAAATCATGTGAAGCCTGCGCTCCGTTATTTATATTTTCTGTTATAAAGCCAAAGTAAGAAAACCAGCCCAGCCAGACCCACCAGCATCATACACAACCAGGGTGCGCCTACATTTTTCTGACCAATCACAATCAGTGATACGCAGACTACAAAAATAATGAAGACTACTATGCCGGAGATTACTTTTTTTGTTGTTTCATTCATAATATTATCCTCCTTATCCTTTCAGGCCGCCAAGCGTCATTCCCTGGGTCAGCTTCTTCTGGACACACATATAGAGAACCAGTGTCGGAACCATAACGATTACAAGTCCGGCGTACATCTGACCGTACTCTACGGCTGATTTCTGTGCAGCCATCAGGTTCATAAGACCTACCGGCAGCGTTTTGATTTCCGGTTTGGTAAGCAGTGTCATGGAAATAATATACTCATTCCAGAATGCAAGGAAGTTAAATAAGATGACTGTTACAACACTTGGTTTTGCCATAGGCATGATAACCTGTACCATGGTGCGGCAGTAACCTGCGCCATCTACGTATGCAGCTTCTTCATAATCTTTTGCCAGAGATTTAAAATATCCTGACAACAGGTATATGGTAAAGGGCAATGCCGTCGCCGCATAAACAACGGATAAAATAAATAGGTTATTCAGGAAAAATGGGTGTCCGAGGATTCCACGGACTACCTTATCCCCATTATTCAGCATTAAGAAAATCGGTACTACAATGTAGTTAACATTTATAAATAATCCAGCCATGAAAATTACATTCCAGAATGCACTGGATTTAAATTTAAATCTGGCAAGTACATATGCAGCAGGAAGTGCGATTACTACCAGCAGCACAATTGCAACTACGGTAACAATTGCCGAATTCAGCATGTAAGAGCCCATGTTGGCTTTCTGCCAGGCATCCACAAAGTTCTGCAGATGTATGCCTTCCGGAATCGACCATGGATTTCCGTAAAACTCGGAATTCTGCTTAATAGAAGCAATAAATACCCAGGCAACCGGAACGATAATTACGATTGCTAATATTGTCAATACAATATAGATGACCGCTTTATAAACTTTTGAACCACTTGATTTCTGATCATTTTTCATTCCAATCCACCTCCTTAAAATTCCAGTTCTTCACGTTTTGTTACCCCATTCAGTACTGCAGCCAGTGCAAATGAGAACAAGAATACCATAACGCCGATGGCCATACCATATCCATAAGATGAATTCGTATATGCCTCCTGGTACATGTAACTTAAAAATACGCTGGATGCTCCGTCAGGACCGCCATTCGTCATTGCTCTTACGAACAGGAAACTCATATTGATGGTACTGATAATGAAAAAGGTAAGCGTTGTACGGATATTGGTCCAGATAAGCGGAAGGGTAATGGAGAAGAATTGTGTAATACGTCCGGCGCCTTCCAGGCTTGCTGATTCGTATAAGCTCTCTGGTATATTTGCCATACTCGCCATATACATAACCATATAGTAACCAATTGCCTGCCATACCATTGCAATTACGATACTATAAATTACTATTTTCTGGTTTCCCAGCCATAATGTTGGATTATCAACACCAGCCTGTCCTCTGAATAAATTCAAAAACGAATTTAACAAACCAAGATTCGGATCATAGATTGCTGAGAATATGGCACTGATAACAACGACTGACAGGATATTAGGTATGTAAAAAATTACTCTGTAGAAATTTTGTCCCTTAATCTTTTCACGGGATAACATTGCCGCAAAGATCAATGAAAGAGAAAATGTGACGATGGTTACAAGTACAATTAATAATACTGAATTTTGAAATGCCTGATAGAACTTATCGCTCTGAAACAGCTTTTGAAAATTCTGAAGCCCCACAAAAGTTTTATCGTCTGTATATCCGCCCCATTTAAACATGGACATCCGGAATACGTCAATCGTAGGAATAATCATAAATATTATAAACAGGATTACGGCGGGAGCTAAACAAAAAAATATGAATCTCCCTCTCCCTCTTCTATTTTTCATGGCTTCATCTCCAATTCTAAATTTACTGCAGGAATACTGCCTGATAAAAAACAGACGGTGAACATTCATTCACCGTACTGTCTTTTCATTTTGAATGTTACTTTAAAGCTGCACGCAGCGCGTCGCTGTCCTGTTTCACCTGAGATACCCAGTCATCAAGTGTCTTATCACCACTTACCAGTGAGTTGATCGGATCAAAGAATGTAGTACGAACTGTGATACCTTCTACCGGATCAGTTGTAGCGAATGCATCCATAACAGCTACTGCACCTGTATCGTAGATTGAGTAGTAAAGTTTAGCATCGCCGTCTAATTTATCTGCCATACCCTGGATTGGCTGAACTGCTCCGCCTTTTTCAGCGAAGATTCCTGCAGCTTCATCTGTGTACAGATATGCGATAAACTGTTTTCCAAGATCCTGGTTTTCTGCTCCCTTAGGCATCCAAACCTGCTCGAAGAATGTGTAAGAAGCGCGTTCTCCACCGTCTTTTACAGCTGGAAGTGCTGTGAATCCCCATTTGAATCCATCTGCACGAGGTGCGTCAGCCATTTCACCGATTACCCAGTTACCGTTTGGCATGAAGATTGCTTTGTTGTCCAGAATCATCTGCTGATTCTTACGGAAATCATTGTCGTTGGCATTTGCTGGTGTTGTTTTTTCTGTGTAAGTTGCCAGTTTGCCAATGATGTCAAATGCTTCTTTTGCTTCTGCTGTATCCCAGATACCTTCTTCATAACGAAGAGCTTTCTGGAAATTGTCGTTACCCATTGCTTCGTGTAAAAGAGCATAGAAGAATGCATCAAAATATCCTGCTGTAGGGTATGTAAATAATGAAATGCCTTCTGCTTTTGCTTTGTCGCCTAATTCCCACATTTCATCCCATGTAGCAGGAACTGTCCAGCCTTTTTCTTCTAAGAGGCCTTCATTGTAGAATAATCCGCAAGGACCATAGAACATAGGCATCAGATAAGTTTTGCCATCGCCGTAAGGATTTGTGATGGAGTTGTCAACGAAACCTGGAAGAATCTTATCACCAACGGTTTTGTCTTCGCCAGGAACGGTCATTGATAAAACATCTGTTAAGTCTACAATATTATTGTCTTTAATAAATGTTTCTGTCAATGCGGATTCGCCGCCAACAGGACGCATGATGACATCTGGGTAATCTCCGGATTTCATTGCCGGTGTGATAATGTCTTCTAATTTCTTGTCAATAGTTAATTCAACTTTGACACCGGGATTTGCTTTTTCGAAAGCTGCACAAACTTCTTTCCACATATCTTGTCCATATGCGGT